>JBOGIE010000001.1:0-71516 GCA_050742435.1 Acidimicrobiales bacterium
CGCCCACCGGGCCCGCCAGGGCGTCGACGCCGCCCGGGCCCTGTGGCCCCGCCTCACGTCGCCCCGGGCCAGGGCGGCACTGGTCTGCGCCGCGCTCGTCCTCGGCCTCCTGGCCGCGTCGTGGTCAGGCGGCCGGAGCGCCCCCGGGAGCGTGGCCCCGACCGCCGGGGTCGGGAAGGTCCTCCTGGTCGGCCTGCCCGGCCTGGCCTGGGGCGACATCGGCTCGGGCGACATGCCGACCCTCGACCGCCTGGCCGCACGGGGCGCGGTGGGGGCCATGAACGTCCGCACCCGTTCCGACGTCCCCACCGTGCGGGAGGGGTACGCCAGCTTGGGAGCGGGGAGCCGGGTCCAGGCCGGCGTGGAGGCCGAGGACGCCATGGAGGTCGACGGGCGGATCGTGGTCCCCGCCGCCGGCGACGTCCGAGCCGCGGCCGGCGACCACCTGCCCACCCTGCCCGGGGCGTTGGGCGACGCCCTCCACGCCGCCGGCCGGCGCACCGCGGTCGTGGGCACCGCCGACCTGGCTCCGGGGCTGAGCGAGTCGCCCTTCACCGGCCATCCCAACGTGGCCCGGCCCGCGGCCCTCGCCCTGATGGACAGCGCGGGCGTGGTCGACGCCGGCAGCGTCTCGGCCGAGGAGCTCCTGGTCCCGCAGCGGGGGGCGCCGTTCGGCCGCCGGGCCGACGTGGGGGCCGTGGTGGCCCACACCCGCGCCGCTCTGGCCGGCGCCGACGTGGTCCTCGTCGACCCCGGCGACCTGGAGCGCTCGGCGGCGGTCACCGAGATCGGCGCCGCCGACTGGTACGTCGAGCGCAGCCGGGACGAGGCCCTGGCCCGGGCCGACGACCTGCTCGCCCGCCTGTCCGCCGACCTGCCGCCCGGCACACTCCTCCTCGTGGTGTCGGTGACGCCGCCCGGCGAGGAGTGGCGGCTCACGCCGGTGGTCGCCGCCGGGGCGGGCGTCGTTCCCGGCTACCTGCACTCGCCGTCCACCCGCCGCCTCGGTCTGGTCACCCTCACCGACCTGGCCCCCACCGTGCTGGCCGCCGTGGGCGCCCCCGTCCCCGACGCCTTCCCCGGCCGGGCCCTGCGCTACCACCCGGGTGGCAAGGACCTGGACCGCCTGGCCGAGCTCGACCGCGACGCCGCCTGGCGGGAGCGGGTGTGGTTGCCGGTGACGACGGGGTTCGTGGCCGCCCAGGTCGGCCTGTGGTTCCTCACCGGCATGGCGGTGGCCGGGTGGACCCCGTGGATCCGTCGACCGTGGCTGCGCCGCGCCGCCCTGGCCGTCGCCGCCTTTCCCCTCGCCACCCTCCTCCTGCGGGCCCTGCCGTTCGTCGCCGACCTGGGCGGCTTCGGCCTGGCCGTCCTCGTGGTCCTCGACGCCGCGGTGGTGGCCGTCGCCTCGCGGGCCCGGAGGCATCCGCTGTCACCGCTGGCCTGGATCCTCGGGGCGACGGTGGCCCTCCTGCTGGTCGACGTGGCCACGGGCGCCCGGCTCCAGTTGGCCGGCATCCTCGGGTACTCGCCCCAGACCGCGTCCCGGTTCTTCGGCCTGGGCAACACCGCCTTCGGCGTGCTGGCCGGGGCCACCCTGCTCTCCGCCGCCCTCCATGTGACCCACGCCCCCCGCCGGCGTGACGCCGTCGTGGCTGCCGGCGCCCTGTTCGCCCTCGTCCTTTACGTCGACGGCGCCCCCTTCCTGGGCGCCGACGTCGGGGGGATGGTCACCCTGGCCCCGATCTTCGCCCTGGCCCTTTTCGGCTTCGCCGGCCGGCGCCTCACCTGGCGGACGCTGGCCCTGGCCGCGGCGGCCGCGGCCGCGGTACTGGCCGTCGCCACCGCGGTCGACCTGCTGCGCCCGCTCGAGTCCCGCACCCACCTGGGCCGGCTGGCCTCGGAGACCCTCGACTCGGGCGGCGGCAGCCTGTTCGCCACCATCGCCCGCCGGTCAGAGGCCACATGGGGGAACGTGGGCCAGTCGTTCTGGACCGCGGTCACGCCGGCCATCGCCGTGGCCGTGCTGGCCGTGCTCCTCCGCAGCCGTCGGGCCGCCGTCTTCGTGCCCGCCGGCTCTCCGGCGAGGACGGGCCTGGTGGCCGCCCTGGTCGCCGGCCTGCTCGGCATGGCGGCCAACGACTCGGGCATCGTCGTGGTGGGCATGGCGATGGTGTCGGTGGGGCCGTTCCTGGCCCTGCTGGCCCTGCGGGAGCCGCCGCTCGCGCCCGCCCTGCTCGAGCCGGCCGCCGAGCCCAGCCGGGCCGGCCAGCCGTGAGGTCGCTCCTCGCCGCCACGGTCGTCGGCTACCTGGCCGCCCGGTTGACCTGGTTGGCCACCCGGCCGGTGTTCGCCCTGCCCGCCCTGGCCCGCCAGAACTACCGGGGCCGGGCCCTTCCCACCGCGGCCGGCATCGTGCTGCCCTTGGCCGCGGTGCTGGTGGAGGGGGGCCGGGCCGTGGCCGGGTCGTTCGGGGTGGGGGACGAGCCGGGGATCAGCGCGGTGCGGCTCCTGGTGCTGGTCGCCGCCCTCGGCTTCGCCCTCCTGGGCTTCGTGGACGACCTGGCCGGGGGCGGTGAGGAACGGGGCTTCCGCGGCCACCTGGGGGCACTGGCCGAGGGGCGGGTGACGACCGGCGCCCTCAAGCTGTTGGGCGGGGGTGTGCTGGCCCTCCTGGTCGTGGCCCCGGTGGTGGGCGAGTCGCCCGGCCGCCTGCTGGCCGACGCCGCCCTGGTCGGCCTGTGCGCCAACCTCGGCAACCTCCTCGACCGGGCGCCCGGTCGCACCATCAAGCTCAGCCTGGCCGCCTTCGTGATCCTGGCCCTCGCCGCCGAGCGCCGGTCGGCACTGAGTGGCACCGCGGTGATCGTCGGCGCCGCCCTCGGCCTGCTCCTCGACGACCTGCACGAGCGCCTGATGCTGGGCGACGCCGGCGCCAACGTGCTGGGCGCCGTCCTGGGCCTGGCGGTGGTGGCCGCCTGCGGCCCGTCGACCAGGGACGTCGTCCTCGTGGCCGTGGCCGCCCTCAACGTGGCCGGCGAGCTGGTGTCGTTCAGCCGGGTGATCGACGCCGTGCCTCCCCTGCGGGCCGCCGACCGCGCCGGCCGCCGCCTTCGCTAGCGGGCCGGCCAGAAGCGGCGGCGGCCCTTTCCCGGGTCACGTTCGACGGCCGCCGGCCCCGGCGGCTCTCCGCTGCCGTCGACGGTGGCCACCCGCATGAGGAACTCGCTGAGGTGGGCCATCAGCCCGCGTACGTCGTCGGCGCAGAGGGCCAGGTCCTGGCGCCCGGCGGTGGTCAGCTCGTACATGTGGCGGGCCGGGCCGCGGGCCTGGGACGCCTGCCAGAACGACTGCACCAGGCCCTCTTCCTCGAGCCGGCCCAGCTCCCGGTACACCGTGGAGGCCGTCACTCCCTCGAACTCCCACCCGCGCAGGCTTTCGGCCAGCTCGTAGCCGTGCCGCGGCTCCTCGGCGAGGAGCAGCAGCAGATGGGCGACGATCAGCGATCTCGGTCTGGCGATTCCGGCGTGTTGCATGTCGGGCCTCCCCGCCGTCACGGCGACCCTGTGTATGTACACCGAGTATAGCGATCCGACACACAAAGCGGCGCACCCGGCCGTCAGCCCGCCGGTCAGTGGCCGAGGGTGGCGGTGGCGGCAGGGTCGGCGGTGCCGGGAGCAGATCCGGCGGCCAGCTCCCGGGCGTGGTCCACGGGTGAGGTCGACGTCCGGAGGGGCTCCTCCCGCAGGAGCCAGGTGACGGCGAACCCCACGAGGATGAGCGGCGTGGCCCACAGGAACACCGTGGTCAGGGAGTCGGCGAACCCGGCGACGTAGGTGCCGCGCACCGCCTCCGGCAGCTGCCGGATGGCCTCGGGGGTGAAGCTGCCACCGTCGCCCACGGCCACCGCCTCACCGATGCGGTGGCCGAGGAGGTTGTTGAACAGGGCGCCGAACAGGGCGACGCCCACCGACCCGCCCATGGAGCGGAAGAAGCTCACCGACGAGGTGGCCACGCCCAGCTCGCTGCGGTCGACCGCGTTCTGCACGGCCAGGACGAGGGTCTGCATGGTGAGCCCGATCCCGATGCCGAGGACGATCATGAAGGCGGTGACGGTGGCCTGGGAGGTGTCCGTGCCCATGGTCGAGAGCAGGTACATGGCCACCGCGGCGATGCCGCAGCCGGCCACGGGGAAGACCTTGTAGCGGCCGGTACGGGAGATGATCTGCCCGGAGGCCATCGAGGCGCCGAGCAGGCCGACCATCAGCGGCAGCAGCAGCAGGCCGGAGTTGGTGGCCGATGCGCCGTTGACGACCTGCAGGAACAGCGGCAGGAAGCTGATGGCGCCGAACATGGCCATGCCGATGATGAAGCTGACCGACGTGGCGACGTTGAACGACCGGTTGCCGAACAGGTGCATGGGCACGACCGGCTCGACGGCCCGTCCCTCCACGGCCAGAAGCAGGCCGAGGAGCACCACCGAGGCGGCGCCCAGACCGAGGATGACGGCCGAGCCCCACTGGTACTCCGTCCCGCCCCATGTGGTGAGGAGCACGAGGCAGGTGACCCCGGCGGTGAGCAGGGCGGCGCCCAGGTAGTCGACCTTGGCCTTGCGCTGCGCCTCCGACGCCGGCAGCACGACCGCGGTCACGAACAGGGCCACCGCCCCGACCGGGAGGTTGACGTAGAACACCCACCGCCACGACACCTGGTCGGTGAGGAAGCCGCCGACCAGGGGACCGGCCACCATGGCGACGCCGAACACGGCGCCGAAGTAGCCCATGTAGCGGCCCCGCTCCCGGGGCGAGACCACGTCCCCGATGATGGCCTGGGCCAGCACCATGAGGCCGCCGCCCCCCACCCCCTGGATGGCCCGGAAGACGATGAGCTGCCCCATCGACTGGGCCAGCCCGCACAGGACGCTGCCGGCCAGGAAGACCAGGATGGCGAGCTGGAACAGGCGCTTGCGGCCGTAGAGGTCGCCCAGCTTGCCGTAGAGGGGAGTCGACACCGTCGAGGCCAGCAGGTACGACGTCACCACCCACGACAGGTGGTTCAGCCCGCCCAGCTCCCCGGTGATGGTGGGCAGGGCGGTGGAGACGATGGTCTGGTCGAGGGCGGCCAGCAGCATGCCCAGCATGAGGCCGCTGAAGATGACGAGGATCTGGCGGTGGCTGAGGGCCGGGGGGGCCTCGGTCGGGATCACGGCCCGGGCGCCAGCTGGCTCAGCGCGGCCTCGACCACGGCCGTGACCGGCGTCTGGTGGTCGGACTCCTCCCACCAGGCCAGGGCGGCCCGTACCGAGGCCAGGGCGGCGGCCACGAAGATGCGGGGGCCGGGGTCGACGGCCGGGTCGACGCCTGAACGGTCGGCGAAGGCCCGGGCCAGGGCCTCCTCCACCTGGACGGTGGTGGCCAGGTGCCGGGGCAGCAGGGAGGGGTAGCGCCGGACCAGCTCGTTGCGCAGCTGCCAGCGCCGGAGCATGGCGCCCGAGTCGAGCTCGGCCAGCAGGACGGACCGCAGGGTCTCCACCGGTCGCTCGCCCGCCGGTCGCTGCCTGACCTCCTCGGCCAGCTCGGCCAGCACCCCCGCCTCCACCCCGACCACCGCCTCCTCCTTGCAGGAGAAGTAGTTGAAGAACGTCCGCACCGACACGTCGGCGGCGGTGGCGATGTCGTCCACGGTGACGTGCTCCAACCCGCGGGCCCGGACCAGCTCGCGCGCCGCCTGGGACAGGGCGGCATGGGTCTCGCGCTTCTTCCGCTCCCGCACCCCGGTGGCCCCCACAACTTGCACTCTATGCAACTTCTTCACGAACCGGTGACGCCCAGCGGCGTCCGGCGCGGTTCAGCGTCACCGGTTCAGGGCGGCCTACGGTGACAACCAATGCTCCTCGGCTTCGCCGTCCCGGTGTCCGGATCGTGGGCCACGCCGGCCAACTGCGCCCGGGTGGCCCGGGCGGCCGAGAAGCTGGGCTATTCGTCGTTGTGGACGTTCCAGCGCCTGCTGTCGCCCCTGGACGGCGACGAGCCCCGGCTGGCCCCGCAGTACCGGAGCGTGTCCGACCCGCTGGCCACCCTGGCCTACCTGGCCGGGCTGACGTCGACCGTGCGGCTGGGGGTGGCCGTGGTCAACATGCCGTACTACGCGCCCCTGGTCCTGGCCAAGCTGCTGACCGAGGTCGACCGGCTCTCGGGCGGGCGGCTCGACGCCGGGCTGGGGATCGGCTGGCTGCCGGAGGAGCTGGCCGCGGTGGGGGTGGGCGCCGCCCGCCGCGGGGCGCGGGCCGAGGAGTACCTGCGGTGCCTGCGGACCATCTGGACCGAGGAGGTCGTGGAGCACCGCGGCGACTTCTACACCGTGCCCCGGTGCCGGGTGGACCCCAAGCCGGTGCAGCGGCCGCATCCGCCGGTCCTCCTGGGGGGGACGGCGGAGGCCGCCCTTCGCCGGGCCGGCCGCGCCGCCGCCGGCTGGATCAGCAGCAGCCGGGCCGACCTGACGCGGATCGACGAGACCATCGCCGTGGTGCGCGAGGCGGCGATCGAGGCTGGCCGGGACCCCGGGGAGCTGCGGTTCGTCTGCCGGGGCGTGGTCAAGGTGCGCCAGGGCTCGCGGGCCCCGCTGGTCGGGTCCCTGGACCAGATCAGGGGCGACCTGGCCGAGCTGGCCGGCAAGGGGGTCACCGAGACCTTCGTCGACCTGAACTTCGACCCCGAGATCGGCGCACCGGACGCCGATCCCGAGGTCTCGATGCGCCGGGCCGAGCAGGTGCTGGAGGCTCGCCCCCGGGCCGCCTAAGTGACGGTGAAGGTGGCCACCCCGGTGACCGCCCGTGATCCGGACACCGGGTCCACCTGGGCGAAGCAGACCTGGTAGGTGCCGGGCAGGCGGTTGACGGTGCCCGTGACCCGGCCGATCAACCCGTTCGCCGCCGCGTAGACCACCACGGGGTTGACGGCGACGAGGTCGAGGGCACACGGTTGGCTGGCGCTGAGGCCGCGCCGCCCGGTGACCAGCTGGTAGGGGACGTTGGCCAGGGCGTTGGTGGCATAGGCCCGGATGGTGGTGCCCGCCGGCCCGGAACCCGAGCGGGTGCCGTTCGAGAACCACGTGCTGCCCGCCGCGGTGCTCCCGGGCGTGCCCGGGGGCGGCGCGTTGGCCAGCCAGGCGCTGTCGGCCGTGTTCCAGTGGGTGCGCAGCCAGTTGCCCGGCTGGGGACTGGTCGAGAAGTAGTCGTCGTTGCCGCAGTCGAGGAGGGTCTCGTGGCTGGCCGGGCACACGAACCGGAGCGAGGTGGGCGAGCCGTCGGGGTTGAAGACGCCGGACGGGTCGCCGTCGGCGTAGCAGAGGCGGTCCGACTCGTCGGTGCAGTGGCTGTTGCTGGTGGCGTTGGGGGGGGCCTGATCGGGGTCGCTGAAGCCCAGCACCCCGCCCATCATGTGCAGCAGCTCGTGGGCCTCCACCGGGTTGGCCTGCCCCCAGCAGCGGGTGTCGACCCTGCCGACCAGGCCGTCGTAGCCCGGGTTGCCGTTGTTGGCGTTGACACCGGGAGTGGGGTCGGAGCGGAAGTCGTCGTAGATGAGGCCGATGCCGCAGTACTTGGTCCGGGGGGTGTCCACCCAGAGGAGGTACTTGCGGTCGGGCCGGTTCAGGCCGCGGTCGTCCAGTTCGTCGAGGGTGACCGAGAAGTCGTTCACCGCCGAGGTGGAAATGGTGATGCGGTCGATCACCGGCCGGCACTGGGCATCGGTGACGAAACGGACGTGGCGGATGCCGCCGGTCTTCGCCGCGCTGGTGTTGAAGACGTCGTCCACCCGGGCGGCCCAGTCGCGGAACGACGCCTCGAACGCCGGGTAGCGGTCGGTGGTCCCCGCCTCGCGGGCGTAGACGAGCTGGACGCGGTACCCGTCGCTCCCCGTCCCGTAGCAACCCACCGTGCCCGGCGCCGCTGCCGCCGCGGCGATCTGGCCGGGTGCGGGCGCCGCCGCCCCCAGCCGGAAGCCGGGGTCCTCGCCCGGGCGGGTGTCGAGGTCGGCGGGGACGGGGTCGGGACCGTGGGTGCACCGGACGCCCTGGCGCCCAGGGGGCAGGGGCCGGCGGCTCATCACCTCGTAGGCCCCCCGGCATGCGCTGCCCGGACCACCCCGGCGCAGGCCGGCGTAGACGAGGCCCCGGCCGGGGTCGTCCGGCGGCACCTGGGCGCCGACCGGCGGCACGGCGGTCACGAGGGACGCCCCCGTGGCCAGCACGGCGAGGCAGAGCAGGATCGCGGCGAAACGGCGCATGTGCGAACAGGACCCCCGGACGAACCTACTCGGCGGCCGCCTGCTGGTTCTCGTCCTCCTCGCCGGCGGCGTCGACCTCGGTGGGCGACCCGGCGGCGGCCGCGCTGTCGGGGTCGGGGGCGGCGAGGGGCGGGGCCGAGGGCAGGCCGTTGAGGGCGTCGATCAGGGCCCGCAGCCGGCCGTGGCTGGCCCGGTCGAAGTGCAGGGCGATGCGGGGCAGCCCGAGGTGGTCGTTCCCCGACACCTCGGCCGGCTGGGGCGGCGTGCTCTCGATGCGGCCCCGAGTGACGATGTCGGCGAAGCGCTGGTTGAGGTCGGCGAGCTCGGCGCGGGTGGGGGCGGCGCGCAGACGGATGACCAGGCGGCTGCCGACGTAGCGCATCGAGTGGTAGTTGCGGAAGAACCCGAAGATCTCCGAGGTGGCCGTGGCCACGTCGTCGGTGGTCTTGAGCAGGAGCAGGTCCTCGGGCGACACCAGTCCCCGGGCCACCACTTCGTCGCGCACGAAGCGCTCCCAGCTCTTCCAGTACGTGCCGCCGGGGACCTCGAGAAGCACGATGGGCGACGGCGCCGCCTTCCCCGTCTGCAGGAGGGTGAGCAGCTCGAACACCTCGTCCAGGGTGCCGAACCCGCCCGGTAGCACGACGAAGCCGGCCGACTCCTTCATCAGCATGAGCTTGCGGGTGAAGAAGTACTTCATGGTGACCAGCCGGTTGTCGGAGCCGAACGTTGGATTGGGCGACTCGAACGGCAGGCGGATGTTCACGCCGATGGAGTGCTCGGGCCCCGCCCCCTCGGCGCCGGCGGCCATGATCCCGGGACCGGCTCCCGTGACGATGATCCAGCCGGCGCCGGCCAGGGCGCCGGCCAGATCACGGGTCTGGACGTAGAGGGGGTCGTCGGGCAGGGTCCGGGCCGACCCGAAGATGGTGACCTTGGGAATGTGGCGGTAGGGCGCGAACACCCTGAACGCCTCCCGCATCTCCCCGAGGGCGGCGTTGGTGATCTTCAGGTTGAGCCGGTCGGCCTCGTCGCCCGCCAGCCCGACGACCGTGGCGAGGATCTCGAAGAGCTGGTCGACGTCCCGAGTGGCCCCTGCGGTCTCGAGCAGGTCGTGGAGCCGCTGGTCGAGGGCGGGGTCGTCGGTCTGGTCGCGCGGCCGCTCGTTCATCGGCCCACCTTCTCACGGGGCCGGGGACCATCCCGTTTCGCCCACCGCCGCTGGGGCAAGATGTAACCATGCTGTCCCCGCTTCTCCTGGTGGTCGCCTCCCTGGCCGGCCTCAGCCTCCTGCTCTTCGGCATGTCCTGGTTCGAGCAGCGAGTCCTGTCGCCCAAGGCGCTGATCGTGCACGCGGCCCGGGCCCGCCAGGCCCGGCCCGAGCACGTGGAGAAGCTGGTGGTCCGCCAGTCCGAGCGGCTGCTCCAGGGGCTCTCCCTCAGCCCGGCCGACCGGGCCGAGCGCACCGCCACCATCCCGTAGCGGGGGCGGCTAACAGCGGGCCGCCACCCGGCCGTAGAGCGTGGTGCGCTGCTCCAGCGGCCGGCCCAGGGGGGCCACCACGGCCCGGAAGGCCTCCTCGTCCATGCGCTGGCCGTGGGCCGCGCCCGCGGCCCGGGAGATGTTCTCGTCCATCAGGGTGCCGCCCAGGTCGTTGGCGCCGGCCTGCAGCACCTGGCGGGCCCCCTTGGCGCCCAGCTTGACCCACGACACCTGGATGTTGGGGACGTAGCCGGTGTAGGCGATGCGGCCCACGGCGTGCATGAGCAGGGCCTCCCGGAACGTCGGGCCTCGCCGGGCCCGGCCCTGGAGGTACAGCGGGGTGGCCATGTGCACGAACGGCAGGGGCACGAACTCGGTGAACCCGCCGGTCTCGGCCTGGAGGGCCCGGGTGCGGACCATGTGGCGGGCCCAGTGCACCGGTCGCTCCACCGCCCCGAACATGATCGTGATGTTCGACCGCAGGCCGAGGGAGTGGGCCACCCGGTGGGCCTCGAGCCACTCCTCGGTGTCGATCTTGTCGGGACAGAGCACGGCCCGGACCTCGTCGTCGAGGATCTCGGCGGCCGTGCCCGGGAGGGTGGCCAAGCCGACGTCCATCAGCCGGCGCAGGTAGGCGCCCAGAGGCTCCTCCAGCCGGCGGGCCCCCTCGGTCACCTCGAGGGCGGTGAAGCCGTGGACGTGGATGCCGGGGGCCACGTCCTTCACCGCCCGGCAGACGTCGACGTAGTAGTCGCCGTCGAAGCTGGGGTGGATGCCGCCCTGCAGGCACACCTCGGTGGCGCCGGCGTCGACCGCCTCCACCACCCGCCGTTGGATCTCCTCGACGCCCAGCAGGTAGGGGTCGCCCCGGAGGTTGAGCGACAGCGGGCCCTTGGAGAAGGCGCAGAACCGGCACTTGAACGTGCAGACGTTGGTGTAGTTGATGTTGCGGTTGGCCACCCAGGTCACCACGTCGCCCACCGCCCGCCGCCGGAGGTCGTCGGCCACTTCGGCCACCGCCGCCACCTCCCGGCCCCGGGCCGAGAACAGGGTGACGATCTCCTCCACGCCCACCTCGTGGCCGGCCAGCACGCCGGTCAGCACGTCGGCCACCGCCGAGCCGGCCCGGGGCGAGCCGGGCAGCAGGCGGGGCGGGGCCATGGTGCCCCCCGCGTGCCAGTCGGGCCGGTCGCGCCCCAGGCCCTCGGCGTCGGAGCGGGCCAGCACCGCCCGGCGCAGGGCGGGATCGAGCCAGCGGCCCGGTTCGAGGGCGTAGGACGGGTAGACGGTCAGGCGGGCGGTCAGCTCGAACCCCTTTGCCTCGGTCACTTCGGCCAGGCGCTCGATCTCGGGCCACGGGCGCTCCGGGTTGACGTGGTCGGGGGTGATCGGCGACACCCCGCCCCAGTCGTCGATGCCGGCGTCGAGGAGGCGACCGAAGTCCTCGGACAGGTTGGGCGGGGCCTGCAGGGAGACCTCGGGCGGGAGCAGCAGGCGGGCCGCGGCCAGCGACCAGAGCTCCTCCTCGGGCGGGCAGGCGGGCGCGTTCCACATGGCCGTGCCCGCCTTGGGCACGAAGTTCTGGACGATCACCTCCTGGACGTGGCCGTGCCGGAGGTGGCTGGCGGCGATGGCCTCCAGCGCCTCGACCCGGTCGGCCCGGCTCTCGCCGATGCCCACGAGGATGCCGGTCGTGAACGGGATGGCCAGGGCACCGGCGGCCTCCAGCGTGTCCAGGCGGCGGGCGGGGTCCTTGTCGGGCGCCCCCCGGTGGCAGTCCAGCCCCGGGTTGAGGGACTCCAGCATCATCCCCTGGGAGGCGGAGACCTCCCGCAGCCGGGCCAGCTCGGCCGGCGGGAGGGCGCCGGCGTTGGCGTGGGGAAGGAGGCCGGTCTCGGCCACCACCAGGCCGCACATGGCGGCCAGGTAGCCGACGGTGGACTCGTACCCGTGCTCGTCCAGCCACGACCGGGCCGCCGGGTAGCGGTCCTCGGGGGCCTCGCCCAGGGTGAACAGGGCCTCGTGGCAGCCGGCGGCGGCCCCGGCCGCGGCGATGGCCAGCACCTCCTCGGGCGACAGGTAGGCCGCCGGCAGCCGGGCGGGGGCGGTGGCGAAGGTGCAGTACCCGCACCGGTCCCGGCACAGCCGGGTCAGGGGGATGAAGACCTTGGGCGAGTAGGTCACCCGGCGACCGTGGGCGGCATCACGTACGGCGGAAGCGGCGGCGAGCAGCTCCGGCAGGGGCGCGCCCAGGATGTCGGCCGGCGTCACGTTCCCACAGTAGGTGCCCGCGTCACGTCCGCCCGCCGCGGCGACGACACGGGCGGCACGCGGGGCGCTAACCGGCAGCTGCGGGGTCGACCAGCCAGATGAGACGGTCGACGGTGATGCGGGTGGCGGGGACGTCGGGGTCGCCCCGGCGCACGGCGGCGAAGGCCTCCCGCTTCTCCTCGCCCTCGACGGTGACCACCGCCAGCCGGGCCCGGGCGATGCCCGAGAAGGTGAGGGTCATCCGCCGGTGGGGGTTGTTGCCCTTGGGGTCGTCGTTCATCACGACCAGTCGGCCGGGATCGGCCTCCAGGGCCGTGGAGCCGGGGAACAGCGAGGCGGTGTGGCCGTCGGGGCCGAGGCCCAGGTGGACCAGGTCGAGGCGGCCGGCCTGGGCCACCCGCTGCTGGTAGGGGTCCGGACCGTCGTCGCAGCGCATGGGGTAGACGGCGTTGGCCGCCCCCACCCGCTCCAGCAGGGCCTCCCGCCCGAGGCGCTCGTTGGAGTCGGCGTCGTCGGGCGGCACGCAGCGCTCGTCGCCCCAGTACACGTCGACCTGCCACCAGTCGATCTGGTCGGCCCCGTCCGCGGCTAGGCGCTCATAGCAGCGGCGGGCGGTGCTCCCGCCGGAGAGCACCAGTGAGAAGCCGTCGCCCGGCCGGTTCAGGAAGGCCTCGACCACCCGTTCCGAGAACTCCCCGGGCACGTCGTCGACCACGATCACTTCACCGTTCACTCTGCAGCCTCATTGGCCTCCCTCTGCCAGTCGCAGTTCCCGTACGCCGGCGAGGGCTTCTTCGTAGATTTCGTCGTGGCCGACTCTCGTCAGCGCCTCGGCCAGGGCCAGCGAGGGCCACTGGTGGCGCATCATGACCGTCTGTTCGACCTGGGGCCCGTCCTCGATGGAGACGCAGGACTGGATCGACCGCTCGGCCCCGTGCCGGACCACCGTGAACGTCCCCCGCTTCCCGCCCGAGACGGCGTGGATGACGACCGAGACGTGGTCGGCGGGCTGCAGCTCGACCCGGCTGGGTGGCAGCTCCAGGCGCTTCAGCAGCCAGCCGCCCAGCAGGTACCGGGGCCCGTAGTTCCCGCACACCTCCACCCGGTCCACCGCGTGCAGGTATGGCCGGTAGACGGCCCCCTCGAACAGGCCGGCCAGCATGCTGCGCCACTGGGTCAGGCGCATCCAGGACAGGTCGGCCACCGGCAGGCGCTTGGCCAGCGTGGCGCTGCGGGCCAGGACGTCGCCGCCGGCCTCGGCTACCGCCCGGCTGTCGACCACCACCCGGTCGGCCGCCTGCATGAGGGTGTCGCCGGGCTTGGGCAGGCCGGCGGGCAGCCAGACCACCAGGGGCACGTCGGGGAGGGCGAAGGGCTCGACCACGGAGTCCAGGTGGTGGCGGGCCTTCCCCCGGACCCGCAGCACGACCTCCTCGAAGCACACCGCCTGGCCCTCGCGCTCGATGGCGTGGACCCACACCGCGGCGTCCATGGCGTTGGGGGCGTCGGGCTCTTCGAGGGCGACGATGACCAGGGCGCGTGACGGGTGGCGGACGCCCAGGTCGGCGATGATGCTGCGGGCGCCCTCGGCCTCGGCCTCGCTACGGACCACGGCGACGAGGGTGAGCACGCTGGTCCGCACCGCGGCCCGCTGCTCGTGGCGGCGCAGTTCGGTGAGGGCGCTCTCCACCTGCCCGACCGTGACGTTGTCGGACTCCCACGATCCGATGGTGGTCCGTACGGGGGTGGCCATCGGGATCAGGGCTTGCGCCAGTGCCGGCCGTCCCGTTCGAGGAGTGCGTCGGCCTCGGGTGGCCCCCAGGTGCCGGCCTCGTAGCGGGCGAGGGGGAGGTCGCCCTCCTGGAAGGCGTCGAGCACCGGCTCGACGATCCGCCACGCCTGGGCCACCTCGTCGGAGCGGATGAAGAGCGTCGGGTCGCCCAGCAGGGCGTCGAGCAGGAGGCGCTCGTAGGCCTCCGGCGTCTCCTCCAGGAAGGCGGCGCCGTAGAAGAAGTCCATCGACACCGACCGCACCCGGAAGGCCTGGCCCGGCACCTTGGCCCCGAACCGCAGGGTGATGCCCTCGTCGGGCTGGATGCGCAGGACCAGGGCGTCGGGGTCGAGCCCCTCGGCCTGGCTCGTGGCGAACGGCAGGTGCGGCACCCGGTTGAACTCCATGGCCACCTCGGTGACCCGCTTGGGCAGGCACTTCCCGGTGCGGACGTAGAACGGCACGCCCGCCCACCGCCAGTTGTCGACCTTGAGGCGCATGGCCACGTAGGTCTCCGTCTGGCTGTGGGGGTCGACGCCCTCCTCGTCGCGGTAGCTCTGGACCTCGGCGCCCTGCACCCACCCCGCCCGGTACTGGCCCCGGACCACGTTGCGGGTCACATCGTCGGGACCGAGGATGTCGACGGCCCGCAGGGCCTTGACCTTCTCGTCGCGGATGCCGCCGGCGTCGAAGGTGGCCGGGGGTTCCATCAGGGTCAGGGCCAGGACCTGCATGACATGGTTCTGCACGATGTCGCGGACCGCCCCTGCCCGCTCGTAGAAGCCGCCCCGGTGGCCGACGCCCAGCGACTCGGCCACGGTGATCTGCACGTGGTTGACGTAGCGGCGGTTCCAGATGGGCTCGAAGATGGCGTTGGCGAAGCGCAGGGCCAGGACGTTCTGGACCGTCTCCTTCCCCAGGTAGTGGTCGATCCGGTACACCTGGGACTCCTCGAACGCCTCGTGCACGGTGGCGTCGAGCTTCTCGGCCGACCGCTCGTCGTGGCCGTAGGGCTTCTCGATGACGATGCGCACGAAGGCGTCGTCGGTGGCCGGGCGGTTGAGGCCGCAGTGGGCCAGGCCCCGGACCACGATCGGGAAGGTGTCGGGCGGGGTGGCCAGGTAGATGAGGCGGTTCTGGGCCGTGCCCCGCTGGGCGTCCAGCTCCTCGAGGGCCTCCTTCAGCCGCTTGAACGTGTCGGGGTCGGAGTAGTCGCCGGCCACGTACCGGAACCCCCCGCCGGCGAAGGCCTCCCACACGTGCTTGGCCTCCTCGCCGCCCCCGCCGGCGCTCTCCACGGCCACCTGCATCCGTTCGAGGAACTCGCCGTCGTCCATCTCCGTGCGGGCCACGCCCACCACCGAGAAGCCGGGGGGCAGCAGCCGGCGCAGGGCCAGGCGCTCGACCGCGGGCATGAGCTTGCGGCTGGTGAGGTCTCCGGACGCGCCGAACACCACGAGCACGGCGGGCGGCGCCACCCGCTCGACGGTGGGCTCGGCCAACGGGTTGTCGATTGAGGTCATCGCTCGAACACCGTCATCCGCGGCATGCTAGGGGAGCAGTGGGGTCGGGCGGAGCGGCCGCCCGTCAGGACGTGGCCATGAGCTCGGCGGCCTTGTCCCCCAGCGTGGTCATGAGCTCGTCGAAGGACTTGGCGAAGGACGCCACGCCCTCCTCCTCCAGCGTCCGGCTGACCTCGGCCATCTCGACGCCGACCCGGGCCAGGTCGTCCATGACCTGGTGGGCCTCGTCGAGGCCCTTGTTGATCGTGCAGGCGACGGTGCCCCGGCGCTCGAAGGCGTCGATGGTGGCGTCGGGCATGGTGTTGATGGTGTCGGGCCCGATGAGGCTGTCGACGTAGAGGGTGTCGGGGTAGGCCGGGTTCTTGGTGGACGTCGACGCCCACAGCGGCCGCTGTACCCGTGCCCCCTGGTCGCACAGGGCGTCCCACCGCTCGCCCCGGAACCGGGTGGTGAACAGCTCGTAGGCCAGCTTGGCCTGGGCCACGGCCGCCTTGCCCCGAAGGGCCAGGGCCTCGTCGGTGCCGATCTTCTGCAGCCGGCGGTCGACCTCGGTGTCGACCCGGCTGACGAAGAACGACGCCACGCTGTGGACCCGGGACAGGTCGCCCTCGCAGGCCTCGAGCCCCGACAGGTAGGCCTCGATGACCTCGTCGTAGCGGTCGATGGAGAAGATCAGGGTGACGTTGATGCTGCGACCCTCGGCGATCATCTGGCGGATGGCGGGGATGCCGGCCGCGGTGCCCGGGATCTTCACCAGCAGGTTGGGCTCGTCGATGCGCTCGTGCAGGTCACGGGCCGAGGCGATGGTGCCCTCGGTGTCGTTGGCCAGCCCGGGGGCGACCTCGATGGACACGAAGCCGTCGCCCCCTGCGCTCTCGTCGTAGATCGGGCGCAGGAGGCCCAGGGCGGCCTCCACGTCGTCGATCACCAGGTCCCAGTAGGCGTCGTCTACCGACTCCTTGCGCTCGATGAGCCCCCGGAACTGGTCGTCGTACTCGGCCTGCCCGGCGATGGCCTTCTGGAAGATCGTGGGGTTCGACGTGATGCCCCGGATCCCCTCGTTGACGAAGCGCGTCAGCTCGCCGCTGGAGAGGTAGCCCCGCTTGAGGTTGTCCAGCCACGGGCTCTGTCCCTGCTCCTGAAACAGTCGCTGGAGTCGTGTCATGGTCCCGACGCTATTCCCTTGGGGGACGTTCGGGAACCGTATTCTCCTTCGAGAGCAGAACGACCGAGGCGGTGAAGCCGTGCATGAAGTTGTGGCCGCCGATCGGCCCGAGCTCGCCGGCGCAGAACATCCCGGCCACCGGCGCGCCCCCCAGGCTCTCGGACACCACTGAGGCGTCGTGGTGCGGTTCGGGGAACAGGTGGGTGCCCCGGCCGTTGCAGGTGAACACCAGGGCGGCCTGAGCGGACTGGCCGTCGACCATGCGGCGCAGGTCCTGGTCGGCCGACGAGGCGTCGCGCACCTGGAACTGGGCCGTCGAGCCGACCTCCACGATGTCGGCCACCCGCAGGGCCCCGCTGCTGGGGTCGGCGCCGACCACGGTGCGGACGAGGAAGTCGCCGGGACCGAAGTCCAGCTGGTTCTCGTCGATCACCCGGCCGATCTGGACCAGCTCGGACAGGAGCTGCCGGTCCTCGTCGGTCAGCTCGGCCGCCACCTCCTGCAGCCGTTCGATGGCCGTACGGCCGGCCAGCTCGTAGACGATGTTCTGCTCCGCCCTGGTCACGACGAACGGGCTCCCCACCGGCCGGCATCCCTGGGAGACGACGGTGGTGACCTGCACGTCGGGGCCGAGGAAGGCGCCGACCGCCCCCTCGCTCACCACCTGGTCGTCGATGACCAGGCGGTTGCCCCCGGGCGCCCGGGCCGCCGAGGCCATGCCGCCGACCACGGGCATGCCGGGGCGGTCCTCCTCCAGGCGACGCAGGAGGTCGTCGGTGGGGAAGGTGAAGGGGTCGGGGATGAGCAGCAGGGCGCTGGCGTCGTCGGGGATGGTGTCTGGCCAGCCGGTGAAGGTCAGGCCGTCGGGCGAGGGGGCCACGTTCAGGTGGAACGGGGTGACGGCGCCGGTGCGGCCGGCCCACAGCGAGATGGCCGGGCCGCGCTCCACCTCGCGCTCGCCGCCGACCACCGACACCGCCGCGCACCCGAGGAGGGCGCCGGGGGCCAGCGTGGCCCGCACGGTGGCGACGATGTCGCCCAGGACGCGGGCGTGCAGCGGGGTGACGAACACCAGGGCCAGGTCGGGCGGGCGGTCACCGTCGCCGAGAGCCTCCAGCACCCGTCCCACCACGTCGCCGGTGGCCACC
Organism: Acidimicrobiales bacterium; assembly: GCA_050742435.1. GTDB lineage: Bacteria > Actinomycetota > Acidimicrobiia > Acidimicrobiales > AC-14 > CADCTB01. Next base: position 17,646 of record JBOGIE010000001.1, read on the forward strand.
GCGGCGTCGGGGTGCTGGGAGAGGGCGGCGGCAAAGGGGCGCCCGCTCACCGGACCACCCTCGTTCCTCGGGCGGTCCAGTGGATCTCTCTGGACCGGCCTCTCGGGCCGCTCATGACGCGGGAGGCAGCAGCGTGAGGGGGACGACCACCGGGGCCCCGCCGGTGAGCCGGACGTGGGCCTCGATCGTGCCGTACTCCTCGTACTTCAGCTCACCCTTCACCAGCAGCCGGCCGAACTTCCCCGGTTGCACGGTGACGGGCTGGGCGTTGCGGGCCACCTCTGCCCCTTTGGCGTCCATGAACTCCACCTCCAGGGTGCCCGTGCCGGGATCGTCGGGTGGGCAGCGCACGAAGACGACCAGGTGCGGGGCGATCTCGACCGGCAGCTCGCCGGGCGAGGCCAGGGAGAACATGACGCCGGTCAGGTCGAACCGGGTGGAGGGGCCAGGGACCTGGCGCTGGTTGATCCCCTCCACGAAAAGGGCAGCCACAATGTCCATGGCCTGAACCTAGGCCGTTTGGGGGGCTACCGGGGAAGAACGTAGGATCGTCACATGGACGACGAGAAGCGCCGAATCGACGAGAAGAGTCAGTGGCAGGAGCTCGGGCAGCAGCTGCGAGTGGATGCGGTGCAGGTCAGCGGTGTCGCCGGATCAGGCCACCCGACCTCCTCGATGTCGGCGGCCGACCTCATGGCCGTCCTGATCAGCAAATACCTGCACTACGACTTCAACGACCCGGAGAACCCGGGCAATGACCACCTGATCTTCTCCAAGGGGCACGCGTCGCCCCTGCTCTACGCCATCTACAAGGCGGTCGGCGCGGTCACCGAGGAGGAGATGGGCACCTACCGCCAGGCCGGCAGCCGGCTGGAGGGCCACCCCACGCCCGACATCCCGTGGGTCGACGTGGCCACCGGCTCGCTGGGGCAGGGCCTGCCCATCGCGGTCGGCGTGGCCATGGCCGGCAAGAAGCTCGACCAGCTCGACTTCCGCACGTGGGTGCTGTGCGGGGACTCCGAGATGGCCGAGGGGTCCATGTGGGAGGCCTTCGAGGAGGCCAGCTTCGCCGGGCTCGACAACCTCACCGCCATCATCGACGTCAACCGCCTGGGCCAGAGCGGCCCCACCCGCCACGAGTGGGACCTCGACGCCTACCGCAACCGGGCCGAGGCCTTCGGCTGGCACGCCATCGAGGTCGACGGCCACGACGTGGAGGCCATCGACGGCGCCTTCGCCGAGGCCGTGGCCACCAAGGACAAGCCCTCGGTGATCATCGCCAAGACCAAGAAGGGCGCGGGCGTGAAGTCGGTCGAGGACCAGCTCAACGCCCACGGCAAGGCGGTGCCCGACTACGAGGACGCCATCGAGGAGCTCGGCGGCGACCGCAACATCATCGTGGACGTCCCCAAGCCGCCGTCCGGCGCCAAGCCCCGTTCGTTCGACACCGGGTCCCTCGAGCTGCCGACCTACGAGCAGGGCGAGAAGGTCGCCACCCGCAAGGCCTACGGCGAGGCGCTGGCCGCTCTCGGCAAGGCCCGGGGCGACGTGGTGGCCCTCGACGGCGAGGTCTCCAACTCCACGTACTCGGAGATCTTCCGCGAGGCCCACCCCGAGCGGTACTTCGAGTGCTACATCGCCGAGCAGCAGATGATCGCCCTGGCCGTCGGCATGCAGGTCCAGCACTGGAACCCCTTCGCCTCCACCTTCGCCGCCTTCCTCACCCGGGCCTACGACTTCATCCGCATGGCCGCCGTCAGCCAGGCCCGCATGAACATCTGCGGGTCCCACGCCGGCGTGTCCATCGGCGAGGACGGGCCGTCGCAGATGGGGCTCGAGGACCTGGCCGCCTTCCGGGCCGTCCACAACAGCACCGTCCTCTACCCGAGCGACGGGGTGCAGACCGCCCACCTGGTGGCCCTGATGGCCGACCTCCCCGAGGGCATCGCCTACCTGCGCACCACCCGGGGCGCCACGCCGGTCATCTACGGCCCGGACGAGACCTTCGAGATCGGCGGGTCTAAGGTCCTGCGCTCCTCCGACGACGACAAGGTCACCATCGTCGGCGCCGGCATCACCCTCCACGAGGCGCTCAAGGCGGCCGACGCCCTGTCGGCCGACGGGATCAACGCCCGGGTGATCGACCTGTACTCGGTCAAGCCGCTCGACGCCGCCACCCTCACCGAGGCGGCCCGGGCCACCGAGGGCCGGGTACTCACCGTCGAGGACCACTGGCCCGAGGGCGGCATCGGCGACGCGGTCGCGTCGGCCCTGGGCGAGGCGCAGCTGGACACGCCGCTCCGGCTGGTCAAGCTGGCCGTCTCCCGCATGCCGGGCTCGGCCAAGCCCGACGAGTGCATCGCCGCCGCCGGCATCGACGCCGAGTCCATCGCCGGGGCGGCCCGCAAGCTGGCCGGCTAGCCCCTTTCACCCTGTCCCGGCCGGACTCGGCCGGGACAGGTACCCTCGTTCCGATGAGGCGTCTTCGCGTGTCCGGCCTGCGCCCTGACTGAACGGGCACTGGGCCGGATGGTCGCCACGCCGCCCGCGGTCTCCACGAGGGACGCCATCCTCGCCGAGGCGCTGCGCTGCTTCGCCGAACATGGCTACGAGGGGACGTCGCTCAACGACATCGCCGCCGGTGTCGGCATCCGCCGGCCCAGCCTCCTCCACCACTTTCCGTCCAAGGAGGCCCTCTACCGCCAGGTCTTCGAGCGGGCGCTGGCCGACTGGTACCTGGAGGTCGACGCCGCCACCGAGGTCCCCCAGGAGGGCTGGCCCCAGGTCGACAAGATCCTCACCGCCGGCTTCCGCTTCTTCATGGAGCACCCCGAGTTCGTCCGCCTGGTCCGCCGGGAGGCCCTGGAGGGCGGATCCCGGCTGGGCATGGAGCTGGGGGAGGGACTCCGGCCCTACTTCACCACCGCCGTGGCCTTTTTCGCGCGGGAGATGGCCGCCGGCCGCCTGCGCCGCCACGACCCCCAGCAGCTGTTCTTCACCATCTACGGCGCCCTGGTCAGCTACTTCAGCGACATCCCGTTGCTCGAGGGGTTGCTGGGTGGCGACCCGCTGGCCGCCGACGTGGTCGAGGCCCGGCTGGAGCACCTCCGCTCCCTGCTGCGGGCCGCCCTCGAGCCGTAGGGCCTAGGCCAGGTCGTCGACGGCGAAGGCCCGGGGAGTGAGGGCGCCCAGGGCCAGGCAGGCCGGGCAGCACGCCTCGCCCGCCGCCTGCAGACCCCGCCGGGTGCCCCGCCGCCACAGCCAGAACGCCACCCCGCCGACGACCAGGACGGCCAGCACGGCGATGGCCGGCCCGCGGGCCTCGTCCAGCGCCTCCCGGGCTGCCGGGCCGAGCAGGTAGCCGAGGACGACGTGGAGCTGGATGAAGACGCTGCTTCCCAGGACCAGCGGGGGCAGGGCCCGGGCCGGGGCCAGGTTGGAGCTGCCGGCGGCGACGACGGTGACCGTGCGCAGGCCGGGCGTGGCCCGGCCGACCACCAGGGCGGCCGGGCCCCGGCGGTCGACCAGGGCGGTGGCCCGCTGCAGCCGCTCGGCGGTGAGCCCCAGCCGGGGCCCGAACCGCTGGAGCACGGCTCGGCCCGGCCCCCGGACCACGAAGAACAGGGTGGCCGTGCCCACCGCCGCCACCAGCTCCAGGGCGACGACCACCAGCAGGAGGGGGAAGCGCCCGGCCGAGGCCCGCTCGCCCAGGACCAGCAGGAGGATGTCGGACGGCACGGGGACCGGCACGCCGGCCTCCATGGCGGCCAGCAGGGCGGCGAAGACGGGCAGCCCGTAGTTCAACGGTTCTCCTTGCGCCACACGAAGCGCAGGCCCGACCACACGTCGGTCACCGCGCACACCTTGTTGTCGACCAGGCCCTGAGGCAGGCCGACCTCCCGCAGCACGTCCTCGGTGAGGTCGGTCGGGACCTTGGAGGACCGCTTGGGCCAGGCCACCCAGAAGGCGCCCGCCGGCCGCACGGCGGTGGCCACGGCCGGGAACCGGCGCTCCAGCTCCCGGCGCTCGGTGACGAACAGCACGGCCACGTCCACCTGGGGCGGGAGCCGGCGCACGATGCGCACGCCGGGCGGCAGGGGGGCGAGCTCGTCCGGGAACCCCTCGGGCGCGCCGAGCAGGGCCACCCGCGCCTCGGCCTTGATCCCCAGCTTCTGGTTCAGCGGGGTGCCGGAGTAGCCGACCACACCAAGAACAATGCCAGTTCGGTCGAGCTCGGACGGTCTCATGTGTGGAACAATATGAGAAGCTATGGAAGATCATCCTGATTGGCTCAAGCCGATCGAGGCGGCCCGCCGGCTCGGCCTCCCCACCCGGGAGCTGTACCGCCTGATCGACCGCGGGGAGGTCCCCGCCTACAAGTTCGGCCGCACCGTCCGGTTGCTGGCCGCCGACGTCGAGGAGTACCTCCGCCGCCGTTCCGGTGAGGAAGGCCGATGAAGCCGAGGAGGTCTCGTCGTCGCCTCTTTGTCCGCTGGACCACCGCCACGGTGGTCAGGCCGACAAAGAGCTACGGCTTCTCGGCGACGAGGAGCTTGTAGCCGGCGATCCCGGCCTCGACGGCCCGGGCGGCGGCGGCCACCTTGGCCCGGGCACCGTCGAAGTCGATGCCCTCCAGGGCGGCGACCTTGGCCATGCGGAAGGCGACCAGCCGGGCGTCGATCTGGTCGATCATTCGGGCCAGGGCGTCGTCGTGGTCCTCGGTGAGGGTGACCCGCAGCCCTTCGGCCTCGAGCAGGGAGACGTACTCGTCGAGCGACCGGGCGTCGGCCAGGCAGGCCACCCAGCCGGCCATGCTGCGGAGCTCGTCGTCGAGGCGGCTGGGATCGAGGGCGACGTCGGTGATGCCGAGGCGACCGCCCGGCCGCAGGACCCGGGCCAGCTCCCGGGCCGCGGTCGGCTTGTCGGGGAAGGTGCAGAAGGCGCACTCGCAGACCACGACGTCGACCGAGGCGTCGGCGAGAGGCAGCCGCTCGGCGTCGCCCACCGTGAAATGCACCCGGTCGCCGACCCCCTGCTCGGCCGCCCGGGCGTTGGCCTTGGCCACCGACTGCTCGCCCAGGTCGACCCCCTGCACCTCCACCCCGAACTCGGCGGCGAGCAGGAAGGCGGTGGCGCCAGGGCCGCTGGCCACGTCGAGCACCTTCTGGCCGGACCGCAGGTCGAGCGAACGAGCCAGGCGCCGGGTCAGCTCGAGGCCGCCCGGGTGGTAGCTCTCGCCCAGGATGAGGGCCACCACGTCGGACTGGTAGGAGCGGGCGCAGCAGGCCTTGGTCTCCTCGGCCGCCAGGTCCGTCATCGCAGGTTCTTGCCGATGTTGGTGGCGTCCTTCGGCTTGTGGGAGCCGCCGTTGCCTTCCCCGTTCCCCGCCGTCTTCGACCCGTAGCGGGTGGTGAGCAGCACGGGCTGCAGGCCGGTGGCGTTGGGCACGATGGTGGGGATGGGCACGCCCGAGAGCTCCTCGCGGATCTGCTCGCGGTAGCCGACGGAGTTGTAGGCGCAGAACGGGATGAGCCGCCCGTCCGGGGTGATCTCCTCGACGCAACACTTCATCAGGGCCTTGACGTTGAGGGTGTACGGGTCCTGGAAGTCCTGGATGACGATCATGAAGGACTTGTCGCCGATCTCCTGGAGGGCCTCGGGCAGGTCGATGCCGCAGGTGGCGCACTCCAGGGGGGCGGTGGTGTTCCCGTCCGACCCGGCGGGCACGGCCGACGCCGACCACAGCTTCTCCAGCGCCCCCCGCACGCTCATGTCGGGCATGACCCGGTTGCTGACGTAGTCGAGGTAGTCGTCGACGTTGACCAGCCGGGGGATGGGCACCACGTTCTCCCCGTCGACCAGCAGGTAGGTGATCGACCGGCAGGTCGGGAAGCAGCAGGGGACGGGCACGAAGTCCGAGAGCTTGAACCACTCGGGGATCTGGTCGACCGCGCCGTGGATGATGTCGGCGTTGGTCAGGCGCTGCATGGGGTCGAACTCCACGTGGCGGCCGGAGTGGGTGACGGGCTGAAAGGCCACCGACCGCACGGCGGGGTGCTTGACGCCGAACCTGATGATGTCGCCGATCTCGTGCTCGTTCAGGCCCTTCTCGATGGCGGCCACAAGCGACACGCCCAGGCCGAACTCGGCGCAGTTGTCGAGGGCCTTCTGCTTGGCTGCCCGCAGGTCGCGGCCCCGGATGGCCAGGTGGGTCGACTCCTCGAACCCGTCGAACTGCATGTAGATGACCGGCTTGAGCTCGGCCAGCTGGGACAGGAACTTGCGGTCGTGGGCCAGGCGGATGCCGTTGGTGTTGAGCGTGACCATGTGGACGCCCTTGTCCTTGGCCATCTTGATGAAGTCGAGGATCCGGGGGTGGATGGTGGGCTCGCCCCCGCTGAACATGACGACCTCGGGCTCGCCCTCGGCGCGCACGAAGGCGTCGAGGCCGGCCTCGACCTGGTCGAGGGTCAGGGAGAACCCGTCGGGCTGGTGGCCGGAGTCGGCGAAGCAGATGGGGCAGTCCAGGTTGCAGTTGCTGTTGACCTCGATGATGCCCAGGCAGGCGTGCTGCTTGTGCTCCGGGCACAGGCCGCAGTCCAGCGGGCAGCCGTCCTTGACCTCGGTCTGGGTCTCCAGGGGGATGGTGCCCGGCTTGTTGTATCGGAGGGAGTCGAAGTACATCTTGGCGTCGGAGTAGAGGAGGGCCTCGAACTTCCCGTGCTCGGTGCAGCGCTTGCGCAGGAAGACCTTGTTGTCCTTGACGTTCACCTCGGCGTCGATGACGGTCTTGCACACCGGGCAGATGCTCTTCGTGTACTCGAGGAACACCTCGTCCCGGTCGACTTTTTGCCGAGGTGGCGTAAGGGTCACAGTGGCCTCCCGTCATGGCGCGCCGCGATGAATCGGCCCGAAAGCTAGCACCGGGGTCTTCGGGGCCCGGACCTCAGGCGGATGCCTGCGGGCCGGCTACAGGGGCGGATCCGCCGCGACCGAGATGCGGGAGAGGCGCCCGTCGGCCGCCACCTCCACCTCGTCCACCCCCTCCAGGAGCGTCGCTCCCTCGGCGGTCACGATGGCCCACCGGAACGTCCCACCCTCGACCGGGCCGAGCCGGGCGACGCTGGCGCCCGCCATCCGGGTCTGCAGGGCGACGATCAGGCCCTCCACCGCGTCCCGGCCGCGGAACGTCCCGGTCGGCCCGGTGAACTCGAAATCGTCGGTGACCGAGGCGGTCAGCAGCTCGGCGCGGACCATGGGGTCGGGGTCGTTCCACGCCGCCACGTAGCCGTCGACGGACGCCTCGAGGTCAGCCGGCATCGGCCGCGACGGTACCCGGCACGCGTCCCCGCTACAGTCCCGCAACAATCTCTGTTGATACGAGGTGGGATGGTTGGAAAGCGGCAGGTGGGTGTGGCGGCCGCCGTCCTGGCCCTGCTGGTGGGCGCGGCGTGCGGGGACGGGGGCTCGACCGAGGCGGGTGGCGGGGGGACGCTGCGGGTCAGCGGGTCCACGACGGTGAACCCGGTCGCCGCCGACGCCGCCGAGGTGCTGCGCAAGCAGGGGCTCAAGATCACCGTCGACGCCCAGGGCGGCTCGGCCGGCGGCATCTCCCAGCTGGCCCAGGGTCAGGTGGAGATCGCCATGAGCTCCAAGCCCATCGGCGACGCCGACCGCGCCGCCTTCCCGTCCGCCGAGTTCGTCACCACCCAGATCGGCTCGGACGCGGTCGGCATCATCGTCCGCCGCGAGCTCTACGACGCCGGGGTCAGGAACCTCACCCGCGACCAGCTCAAGGCCCTCTTCGAGGGCCGCATCCGGAGCTGGCGGGAGCTGGGCGGCCCCGACGTGGAGGTTTTCGTCTACGACAAGGAGCCGGGACGGGGCACCCGTGAGGTGATCGACACGTACCTCTACGGCAGCGCCAAGGCGCCGCCGCCGCCCCAGTCGAACAACTTCGCCATCGTGGGAGGGAACGAGGAGGGCCGGGCCAAGGTGCTGTCGACCACCGGCGCGGTCACGCCGCTCTCCACGTCGTTCATCACCGGCTACCCCAAGCTGGCCGCGGTGGCGGTCGACGGGGTCGAACCCACGCCGGCCCACATCATCGACCGGTCCTACGCCATGTCCCGGCCGCTCTACCTGGTCTCCAACGGGCCGCCCACCGGCGCGGCAAGGACCTTCGTCGACTACCTCGTAGGCGACGGGGGGCAGAAGCTGGTCACCAGGCATGGGTACCTGACCCTCGCCGAGCTGGGCGCCCGCCGCTGATCAACTCGCTGGTCCCGCGGTCGAGGTCGAGGTTCCCCTGGCTGGCCGCCGGGCTGGGTACGGCCGCCGGCGCGGCCGGGCTGGCCCTCCTCCTCATCGTCGCCTTCCTCGTGGTCGGTGCCGGATCGGGCGCACTCGACTGGGGCCGGTTGCTCACCTCGGCCGTGTGGGACTTCCCCCGCGGCCGGTTCGGCGCCACGGCCATGATCTGGGGGACGGCCGCGGTGGCCGCCATCGCCCTGCTCATCGCCGCGCCGGTGGGGTGGGCGGTGGCCGTGGCCATCCACGAGGTGGCGCCGGTGCGCGGGCGACGCCTGCTGCGGTCGGGCGCCGAGCTGCTGGCCGTCGTTCCGTCGATCGTGTACGGCCTGGTCGGGGTGGCCTACGTCCGGCCCTTCGTCGCCCGGGTGGCCGACGTCCCCGGGGGCGACAGCCTGCTGGCCGGCGGGCTGGTGCTGGCCGTCATGGTCCTGCCCACGATCGTGGCCGTCTCGGTCGACGCCCTGGCCGCGGTGCCCGCCTCGGCGCGGGAGGCGGCCGCGGCCTGCGGGCTCACGAGGACCGAGGTGATCCGCTCGGCCGTCCTTCCCCAGGCCCGCAGGGGCATGCGGGCCGGGCTGCTGCTCGGACTGGCCCGGGCCCTCGGCGAGACGGTGGCGGTGTTCCTGGTCGTGGGCCGGGCCGACGGCCGGCTGCCGGAGTCCCTGGGTGCCATGTTCGACGTGCTCGTCCGCCCGGGCCAGACCCTGACCACCAAGCTGAACGGTCCCGAGAGCGTCCTGGCCGGCACGTCGGGACCGCACTGGGCCGCCCTCTGCGGCCTCGGCCTGATCCTGCTGGTGGCGGTGGCCGGGCTCACGGTCGCCGGCGCCGGCCACGGCCGCCCGGGGCCGGCCGGCCGGATGGTGCGCACCCGCCTGCACGGGGCCCACCGGGCCCGCCGCCTACGGGACCGTGCCGGGCGCGCCGTCCTGGCCGCCGTCCTGGCCCTGCCGTTCCTGGCCATGGCCGCCATCGTCCTGGTGGCGGCGACCAAGGGGTCCCGGGCCCTCGACCCCGGGTTCTGGTGGGCGGCGGCCGAGGGGGCCAGCGGTGGGGGGATCCGGGAGCAGCTGGCCGGCACCGCCGTGCTGGTGATGGTCGCCGGACTGATCGCCGCGCCGGTGGGGCTGGGCCTGGGCCTGGTGATGTCCGAGTACGCCCCACCCGCGGCCAGCCGGTGGATGCGGACCCTCACCCTGACCCTGGGCGGTGTGCCCTCGATCCTGCTCGGGCTCTGGGGCTACTGGCTCTTCTCCACCCGGATGGGGTGGGGCAAGAGCTGGCTGGCCGGGAGCATCGTGCTGGCCGTCGTCGCCATCCCCCCCGTGGTCATCGCCGTGGCCGCCGCGGCCGCCGCCCTGCCCCCGGCCCGGCGGGAGGCCGCCCTGGCCGTCGGCCTGCGGCGGAACCAGCTGGTCCGCTCCGTCCTCCTGCCCCAGGCCGTCCCCGGCCTGGTCACCGGCCTCCTGCTCGGGCTGGCCCGGGCCGCGGGGGAGACGGCCCCCCTCCTGTTCACCGCCACCGTCTTCAACGGGGCGCCCGTCCTACCCTCCGGCATCCGGGAGTCGCCCGTGGCCTCCCTCCCCACCCACATCTTCGTGCTGGCCCAGGACGCCGCCGATCCCGAGGCCCTTCGGGTGGCGTGGGGGGCGGCCCTGGCCCTCATCGTGGTCGCCGGGTTGCTGGTGGCCGGCGCCGTCCCCGCCCGCCGCTGGATGCACCGGAGCGGCGCATGACGGCACAGCCCGCGGTGCGCCTGGGCGACCTCGTCGTCCGCCACGGGAGGCGGTCGCTCGTCGGCCCCGTCTCCTTTGAGCTGCCCCGGGCCAGCACCCTGGGGCTGCAGGGGCCCTCCGGCTCGGGCAAGTCGACGACCCTGCGGGCCCTCGTGGGGCTGCTCCCGGCACCGCTCAAGGTCTCGGGGAAGGTCGAGGTGCTGGGCCGGGACGTGTGCGCTCCGGGTGTCGACATGGCCGAACTGCGCGCTCGCGCCGTCCTGGTGGGCCAGACGCCGGTGGTCTTCCCGGCGTCGGTCCTGGCCAACGCCGCCTTCGGGTTGCGCCACGTGGCCCGCATCCCCCGCGACGAGCTGCGCCGGCGCAGCGAGGCGGCTCTGGTGGAGGCCGGTCTGTGGGAGGAGGTCGCCGACCGCCTCGACGCCCCGGCCGACCAGCTCAGCGTGGGCCAGCGCCAGCGGCTGTGCCTGGCCCGCGCCCTGGCCCTCGACCCCGAACTGCTCCTCCTCGACGAGCCCACCAGCGCCCTCGACCCCGCGGCAACCCGCACGGTGGAGGACGCCATCACCAGCCTCCGGGGCCGCACCGTGCTCATCGTGTCCCACGACCAGGACCAGCTGGCCCGGCTGTGCGCGGCGGTGGTCGACCTGGCCCCGGCCATCGGCTCCCCGCTCTCGTAGCCTCGGAGGGATGGACCTCCGTGAGCTCCAGCGACCCCTCAAGCAGCGGTACCGGGCGGAGCCGGCCAGCGCCCTTCTCACCCTCCGGGCGTCGGCCAGCCAGCAGGACAGCCCCATGGCCTGCTCGGTCGACATCGGCCGGGCCGTCTACCAGGCCCAGGCCCACGCTGGGGTGGGCGGGGCGGGCACGGCGGCCTGCTCGGGCGACCTCCTGCTGGGCGCCCTGGCGGCCTGTGCCCAGGTCACCTACCAGATGGTCTCCACGGCGATGGGCGTGCCCATCGCCTCAGTCGAAGTGACGGTGGAGGGCGACCTCGACCTGCGCGGCACGCTCGGGGTCGACCCCGAAGCACCGGTGGGGTTCACCGCCATCCGGCTGGGCGTCGACGTCGACGCTCCGGACGCCACGCCGGAGCAGCTGGCGTCGGTGCTGGAGAAGACCGAGCGCTACTGCGTCGTCCTCCAGACGCTCACCGCGCCGCCCGCGGTGACTGTCGAGCCCGCCTAGCGGCAGCAGCCGTCGTTGCCGCCCGGGCGGGCCAGCGGACCGACGGCCTCGGGGTCGAGGAGCTCCATGGCCAGGGCGCGGGCCGCGGCCATGCCCTCCGGGCTGACGGCGTAGAGGGAGAAGCCCTCCGACCGCCGGGCCTGCACCAGCCCGGCGCCGGCCAGGACGCGGAGGTGGTGACTCACGAGGGGCTGGGGGAGCCCTTCGGTCTCGACCAGGTCGCGGACACAGCGCTCCTTGTCCCGCAGCGCCTGGAACAGCCGCAGGCGGTTGGGCTCGGCGAGCGCCCGGAGCACCGCCAGCACGTCGGCATGGGCTCCGGCTGCGGTGGTCGACTTGGCCGTGGTCACGGCAAATCGTACGCCTGCGACCGGCCGGAGGGGGCGGGGCCTCATCGGTGGGCGTGCTCGATGAGGTGGCAGAACGACCCGTCGTGGCGGGGCATGGTCCGGGCCCGGGAGGAGAGCAGGCGCAGGTCGGCCCGCATCCGCTCGAGGGCGGCGATGCGCTCGGAGATGTCGCGGGCCCGGCGGTCGACCAGGTCGAGGACGTGGCCGCACGGCTCCTCACCCCGGTCACGGAAGGCCAGGATCTCCCGGATCTCCCCCAGGGTGAAGCCCACGGCCTGGGCGGCCTTCACGAAGCGCAGCCGGTCGCCGGCCGACTGGTCGTAGCTCCGGTAGCCGTTGGGGCGGCGCGCCGGCGGAGGAAGCAGGCCGATCTGCTCGTAGTACCGGATGGTCTTGGCCGGCAGGGAGACCGCCTCGGCCAGCTCCCCGATCCGCATGACGCCAACAATAGCGCCTTGACCTTCCAGCGGGCAGGAACGTGTACGGTGCGTCCATGGCTCAGCGAATCGAGATCTTCAGTGCCGGTTGCCCGGTGTGCGCCGAAGGGGAGGCCCGGGTGCGGGCCCTGGCCGGCGAGGACCAGGAGGTCGTCGTCCACGACCTGCACGGCGACAAGGCGGCCGCTGCCCGAGCGGCCGAGCAGGGCATCAAGGCCGTGCCCGCGGTGGTGGTCGACGGGCAGCTGCTGGCCTGCTGCCGGAACACCGGGCCCACGGAGGAGGAGCTGGTCGCGGCGGGGATCGGACGCCCTGGGGCGTGAGGCGCCTCGCCGTCCTCGCCCTGGCGGTGCTGTTCGTGTCCTGCGGCGGCGGCGGTGAGTCGGCCTCGACCGTCGACGACCCTGTCCTGCGTCCCGAGGACCAGGTCGAGGTGTCAAAGGCGTGCCAGGACCAGTTCGTGGCCAGCCACAACATGGAGACCGCCGGTGAGCCGACGGCCTCGGCCTTCCTGCCCTCCGTGCAGGCCTGCTCCAGCCTGGCCGAGTGGTCCTCCGCGGCCCGGGCGTCGGGCGCCCGCCTGAACGGTCAGGAGCCCCGCTTCGTTTACGGCGTGTGCACCGCGGCGCCCGATCCCGCTGTCCGGGCGACGACCATCTGCCGGCAGGCCGAGGCCGAGGCCCGCATCCGCTAGCCCCGACCGCGGTTGCCCCCGGGCCCGCTCCCGCTGCTGCCCTCCCCGGCGGCGAGGGCGTCGAGGGCGGCCAGCAGCTCCTCCTTCTCGGCGTCCGACAGCCGGGCCGACGGGTGGGCCAGGAGGTAGGCCCGGGGAGGCATCGAACCGTCGGTGACCGACTCGACGAGGTCGTCGGCGTCCTGGTCGCGGTCCCATTCCGAGAAGTTCAGCTCGTCGCGACCCTCGTCCACGTCGTTCTGTACCAGCCACGACGCCGGCGCCACATTGCTGTACCACGGCCAGCGGGTCTCGTTGCTGTGGCAGTCGTAACAGGCGGCCACGGCGAGGCGGCGACCCTCGGCACGAATCCACGGCGCGTCCCGGGTCACCGGCGGGTTGTCGTGGTCGCGGCCGTAGGGGACGAACTGCACCAGGACGAACAGGCCGGCCAGCCCGAACACCAGCATGCGCACGATCCGCATGCCTGTCGACCCTACGGCGCGCTCAGCACCAGTGGGAGCTGCCAGGACCGGCGGACGTGGCCCCTCGGTACTGGGTCTGGTACCGCGTCGTCCCCGAGCGTGTCGCCGCCCTGGGGGCCTCCCTCGCCTAGCCCTGCACCACGTCAAGTCGGCGGTCGAAGAGCCGTTCGAACAGCTCCCGCTTGCGGCGGGCGCCCCACAGCTCGACGGCGATGTCGGCCTCGGCCTTGGCGACGAGCCGCACCCGTGAGCCGTCCAGCACCACGTCGATCCCCTGGACCTTGTCGGCCCGGCCCCGGTCGAGCCCGTCGGCCACCCGCAGCAGGGCGGCCAGGCGGGTGAGCCGGTCGCGGGCCTCCCGGTCGAGGGAGGCGAAGGGCTCGTGGGAGGGCTTGGGCCCTCCGCCCCGGTGGGCCCGGGCCAGGGCGGCCACGAAGTCGATCTCCTGGGGGGTGAACCCGCGCAGGCGGCCGTGCTGGATCAGGTAGGCGGAGTGCTTGTGGTGCGACTCGGTGGAGACGTGCTCCCCGATGTCGTGCAGCAGGGCCGCGTGTTCCAGGAGCTCGCGGTCGTCGGCGCCCAGGCCGTGCAGAGACGACGTCCGGTCGAACAGGTCGAGGGAGAGGCGGGCGGTCTGGCGGCCGTGGCCCTCGTCCCAGTTACAGCGCCGGGCCAGGTGCAGGACGGAGGACATCCGGATGGCCCGAGGGTCCTCCGACCAGTCGACCGCCTCGTGGCGGGGGATGGCGTCGAGGACGATGCCCTCCCGCAGGGCCCATTCGCTCACGGTCATGCGGTCGAACCCGAACAGCTCCATGGCGGTGAGGAGGAGGATGGAGCCGGTGGGGATGATGTCGGCCCGCTTGGCCTCCAGGCCGGGGAGCCCGGCCCGCTCGGAAGACCGCCGGGCCAGCAGCTCCTCGTGCAGGGGAAGGAGCTCGTCGCGGGTGAAGCTGAACTGGTTGATGGCCCGAGGGACGCTGCCGGTCCGGCGGGCGGCGACCATGCGGGCCAGGTCGCAGAACGTGCCGCTGCTGCCCACGGCCATGGCCGGCTGGAGGTGGGCCACGTCGTCGGCAAGGGGGGCCAGCACGCTGGTGACCCGCTTTTCGACCCGGCGAACGTCGTCGGCGGTGAGCGGGTCGCCGGTCACCAGCTCGGCCGACAGCCGGGCCACTCCGAGGCGGACGCTCGTCGCCCAGTGCAGGCTGGACCGGTCGCCCACCATCAGCTCGAGGCTGCCGCCGCCCAGGTCGAGGCAGAGGGCAGGGCCCGGGTCGATCACCACGCTGGCCCGCACCGCCTCGAAGATCAGGCGGGCCTCCTCCTCCCCGTTGATGACCCGCACCTTGACGCCGGCCTCGGCGGCCATGCGGTCGATCACCTCGCCGCCGTTCTCCGCCTCGCGCAGGGCCGCGGTGGCCATGGCGTGGATCTCCTCGGTGCCCGCGCCGGAGGCCAGCTTGCGGAACCGGTCGACCGTCGCCACCGCCCGGTCGGCCAGTGCCGGCGGGATGCGGCCCTCCCGCCCCACGGCGTCGCCCAGACGGAGCATCTCCTTCTCCCGGATGAGGGGGACGAACGTCCCGTCGGCGTGGGCGTCGACCACCAGGAGGTGGAAGGAGTTCGACCCCAGGTCGAAGGCGGCGATTCGCATCGCGACCGAGGCTAGGGCTGCGGGGACCGGGTTAGGTTCACCTGACCCGCGGAGCGGGATGAACGGAGCCCGCTTCGGCGTTGTGTACGTCGTGAGAGGAGACCGTGTCGAGATCGTCATCGACGCCGGTGGGCAGGCCAGGACCTACGAGGTGACGGCCACGCGCGCCGGGCGGCGGGTCGACGTGCGCACCGGGCGCGGCGTCGTCGAGGTGACCGAGCTGACCCGGGGCGGCACGCCGGTTCGCACCGCCCGCTTCATGGCCAGCCGGGTCCTCGCCCTGGTCGAGCACCCCGCGGCCTGACCGTTTCGCTTAGCCGGGCGGGGGCAGGTACCGGGCCGCCGCGCCCGCATCGAGTACCCACGTCGCCCCCTTCTCCGTCTCCTTCGACCGGCGGACGCGCAGGCCGTCGAGCACGTCCTCCATCACGTCCCCGTGGGTACAGAGCGCGACGTAACTGGCGCCTTCCAGCAGGCTGCGGACGAGGGTCAGCCCGGCCCGCCCGGCGCCCTCGGCCAGGTCGTTCGTGGGTTCCACGGCGAGGCCGCGGGCCGCGGCCACCGGTTCCACGGTCTGGGTGCAGCGCAGGTACGGGCTGGACAGCACCCGGGCGAGCCTGAACCCGGCCAGGACGCCGACCAGTCCCCCGGCCTGGGCCTGGCCCTGCGGCGACAGGGGCCGGTGCTCGTCGGGCCCCTCCCAGCGATTCCGGTCGCCGGCCTCGGCGTGGCGGACGAAGAGGACGGCCACGGCGCACGCCGTCCCTCAGACGGCCTGGACGAGCGCGTCCAGCACGGGCAGGTCGCGTTCGTAGGTCAACACGGCCCGGGCCCGGGCCAGCGGCAGCCACCGCACCTCGTCGACTTCGGCGGTGGGCGTGAACCGGCCCCCGGCGGGGGTCATGGCCCAGTACCGGACCTGCTTGGGCCGGTCCCGGCGGTCGCGGTAGGACGTGGAGCCGAGCTCGGGGCCGAGCTGGCAGCGCAGGCCGGTCTCCTCCTCGACCTCCCGCAGGGCGGCGGCCGCGTGGTCCTCCCCGGGGTCGAGTTTCCCCTTGGGGACCGTCCAGTCGTCATAGCGCGGGCGGTGGACGAGCAGGACCTCCACGTCGCCGGACGGCGCCCGGCGCCACACGACCCCCCCGGCGGCCTGCACGACGGTGGTGTCCGGCGCGCTCACAGCCAGGACCGGAGCTTCGTCTTCGAGGCCTTTTCCCAGGCCGTGCGCCACTCCTTCCGGGCCGCCGCCGCGTCGGCCCGCTGGACGGCGATGAGCTCGCCGGCGGCCAGCGACAGCTCGGGATCGGCGCCCTCGACCGCCGAGCGCAGCCAGGCCTCGGCCACCATGGCGTCCTGGTGGTCGCCCAGCACGGTCTGGACCCTGGCCATGGCCGCGGCGAAGGCGGCCGCCTTCTTGCCGGCCACCGGCGCCGCCGCCTCGGCGGCATAGCGGGCCCGCTTGGCCAGGATGCGGACCCGGTGCAGATCCTCGGGGGCGGGATCGTCGCCCAGCGCGTCGACGGCCCGGCGCAGCCTCCGCCACGGCTTGGCCACGAGGGGCGGGACCACGTCGGCCGCCTTGGCCCGGGCCGACCGCCGGCACGGCGGCTGCCCGGCGGCGGCCACCAGGCGGTCGAGGAGGGTGACGTAGCGGTCGCTGTGCATGGCCTGCAGCAGCGCATCCCGGGCGTCGTCGCGCTCCTTGGCCAGGCGCCGGAACAGCGGGGCCAGGCCGGCGGTGTCCGGTTCGGGCAGCGTGGCCGCCTGGCGGCGGAGGCGCTCGAGCAGCACGTCGGCGTCCCGCACCGCGCCCAGGGCGGCGGCCAGCCACCGCAGCTCGACGCGGAGCGACGACAGCCACTCCTCGTCCAGCAGGGGGGCGAACGTGCGCAGGTCGGAGCGCAGGCGGCGGGAGCCCACGCGCGCCTGGTGCACGTCCTCGGGGTCGTCGCCGATGCGGACCCCTGGGTCGTGGCGCATGATGCGTTCGACCGCGCCGCTCACGGCCTGGCGCACCAGGTCGGCGGCCGGTGGATTCTTCCCCAGGGCGACCGGGGTGACCTCGGGGGGCTCGAGCGCACGGGGGCCGAGGGCCCGGATGACCTTGGGTGTCGATTCCGGCTCGCCGGCTCCGGCGGCGCGGAGGCGGGCCACCACGGCGTCGAGCAGGCCGGTTGGCGGCCGGTCGCCCAGTTCCACCTCGACCTCCCGGAAGCGGGTGGCCACCCGCCCGCCGTGGAGCACGGACACCTCGTCGTCGACCACCTCGGCCACGACCGTGCCCTCCCGGTCGCGCAGGTCCACGCCGGTGCGCACGGTACGGATGTGGGCCACGGGAACCAGGGGCGTGTGCCGGGCGTAGGCCCGGGTCAGCGAGCCCACCGCGTCGGGCACGGCCTCGGGCGGCCCCTCGAAGTGCAGCTCCCGCCGCACCATCGCCGGCCCCTCATCGCCCTCGGGGAGCTTGACCGTCCAGCCGCTCCCGTCGCCCGAGCGGTGCCGGACGGTGACCCCCCACCTCGCCAACCGCAGGTCCTCGGTGTCGTAGTAGACGGCGACCAGGGTGAGCGGGGCGCGGGGCACGGGGGTGACGTCGTCGGCCACGCCGTCGAGGGAGGGCACCTCGAAGCCGGGCCACGCCCCCAGCTTGACCTCGGTCTCGGTCGCCCCGATCCGGGCGGGCGTCTCAGTCGCCAGCGTCGGCCACCTCGCGGTCGCCGTCCTGGGACGGCCGGCGGCGGCGGGCCCGCTCGAAGGCCAGCTCCTGCAGCCGCAGGTGGGCGTTCACGCCCTTCTCGGTGTCGACCTTGTTCCAGCAGCCGTCTGCGCCCAGCTCCCAGGCCAGGGTGTCGTCGGCCCGGTTCACGTCGAGGATCTCCTGCAGACGGGCCTGGAGGTCGGGATGTTCGACGGGGGCCATGGCCTCCACCCGGCGGTCGAGGTTGCGGGGCATGAGGTCGGCCGAGCCGATCAGGTACCGCCGGTGCTCCCGGTCGCCGAAGGCCAGGATGCGGGAGTGCTCGAGGTAGCGCCCGACGATCGAGCGCACCCGGATGGTCTCCGACAGGCCCGGCACCCCGGGGCGGAGGCAGCAGATGCCCCGCACGACGAGATCGATCTCCACCCCGGCCTGGGAGGCGTCGTAGAGGCCGTCGATGATGGCCGTGTCGACCAGGCTGTTCATCTTCATGACGATGCGCCGGGGCCGGTCGGACGCGTCCCGCTCGGCGGCGATGAGGTCGAGGACGGCCTGGCGCAGCCCGGCCGGGGCCACGAGGATCCGCCGGTAGCGGGTCTGGCGGCTGTAGCCGGTCAGGTGGTTGAACAGCTCGGCCAGGTCGGCCCCCAGCTCGGGGTCGGCCGACAGCAGCCCGATGTCCTCGTAGATGCGGGCCGTCTTGGGGTTGTAGTTGCCGGTGCCGACGTGGCAGTAGTGGCGGATGCTGTCGCCCTCCTCGCGCACCACGAGGGCCGTCTTGGCGTGGGTCTTCAGCCCCACCAGCCCGTAGACGACGTGCACGCCCGCCTCTTCCAGGGCCCGGGCCCAGGCGATGTTGGCCTGCTCGTCGAAGCGGGCCTTGAGCTCGACCAGGGCCGCCACCTGCTTGCCGGCCTCGGCCGCCTGGATCAGGGCCTTGACGATGGGACTGTCGCCGGACGTGCGGTACAGGGTCTGCTTGATGGCCAGCACGTTCGGGTCCGACGCCGCCTGCTCGATGAAGGCCACCACCGACGTCGGGAACGAGTCGTAGGGGTGGTGGACGAGGACCTCGCCGTGGCGCAGCACCTCGAAGAGGTCGCGGGCGTCGCCGTCCTCGTCGACCAGCCGGGGCTGGGTCACGCCCACCCAGGCCGAGTCCTTCAGGTCGGGCCGGTCGAGGTCGTAGACGGCCATCAGCCCGCTGAGCTCCAGCGGACCTTCGATCTCGTAGACGTCCTGGGGCGTGAGCTCTAGCTCTCGCAGGAGGAGGTCTCTGGTCTCCTCCGACATGGTGCGGGCCACCTCCAGCCGCACCGCCCGCCCGAACCGCCGGCGCCGCAGCTCCAGCTCGACCGCGGCCAGCAGGTCGTCGGTCTCCTCCTCGTCCTCCAGGGTGACGTCGGCGTTGCGGGTGACCCGGAAGGTGTCGTGACGCTCGACCTCCATGCCCGGGAACAGGGCGCCCAGGTGGGCCGAGATCAGCTGCTCCACGGCCACGAACCGCTCGCCGTCGGGCATGACGACGAACCGGGGGAGCAGCGGGGGGACCTTGATCCGGGCGAAGCGGCGGGCGCCCGTCCGGGGGTCGCGCACGTTCACGGCCAGGTTCAGGGACAGGTTGGAGATGTAGGGGAAGGGATGGCCGGGGTCCACGGCCAGGGGGGTGAGGACCGGGAAGATGCGGTTGTTGAACACCTCGACCAGGTGCTCGCGGTCGTCGTCGTCCAGGGTGTCCCAGTCCGACAGGACGATCCCCGCGTCGCCCAGGGCGGGGACGACGTCGTTCAGGAAGATCTCGGCCTGTCGGGCGATGAGCTCGTCGACCCGGACCCGGATGGCCCGCAGCTGCTCGGCGGGCGTCAGCCCGTCGGGGGACGGAGCCGAGAGGCCGGCCGCCTGCTTGTCGTGGAGGGCGGCCACCCGCACCTGGAAGAACTCGTCGAGGTTGCTGCTGAAGATGGCCAGGAACTTGGCCCGTTCCAGGACGGGCGTGCCGTCCACCTGGGCCAGGGTGAGGACCCGGGCGTTGAAGTCCAGCCACGACAGCTCACGGTTGATGTAGCGCGGCTGGCCGGAGGGGTCGGGCTCGGCCTCCGCGACGGCCTGGTCGAGGTCGGTCACGCACCGTGCATGGTACCGGGGGCGGGTACCCGCCCGGCCCCGGACGCGAAGCGGCCCCGAGTAGCCCGGCGGCCGAAGCCACTGAACTTCTCGGGACCGACCTCACGGCCTCCCACAACCTCCCTGCGCCGCCCGGAGGCGGGCACCGGCCGGCCCGATGGTCCCCGGGAGGAACACCGGCGTGTGTGTGAAGCCGGCCCGTCACCTCCCTGCGGCCGCTTGCGCGGCCACCGTTCGGTGCGGACGAGGACAGTATGGCGGGCCGGGGATGTGCATTGGAAGGGGAGCAACCTGGGGATTTCCGGCCCGTCCGCTGGGGACCGCGGCCCCCGTGCCGATCAGGACCGGGCGGGCGTGTCGAACTTGTAGCCCAGGCCGCGGATGGTGACGATGCTGCGGGGCTTGGATGGGTCGACCTCCACCTTGGCCCGCAGGCGCTTGATGTGGACGTCGAGGGTCTTGGTGTCGCCCACGTAGTCCGCGCCCCAGACCCGGTCGATGAGGACGTCGCGGGTGAGCACGCGGCCGGCGTTCTCGAGCAGGAGCTCCAGCAGCTCGAACTCCTTGAGCGGCAGGTTGACCGGCTCACCCCGCACGAACACCTCGTGGCGCTCGGGGTCGAGGCGGACGTCGCCCGCCTCGAGCGTGGCCGGGCTGGCCCGCGCCTCGGCCGGCTGGGGCGCCCGGCGCAACGCCGCCCGCATGCGGGCCACCAGCTCCCGCAGCCGGTAGGGCTTGGACACGTAGTCGTCGGCCCCCACCTCGAGGCCGACCACGGTGTCGATCTCCGAGCTCTTGGCCGTGACCATGATGATCGGCACCCGGGACTGCGTCCGGATCTCCCGGCACACGTCGATCCCCGAGATGCGGGGCAGCATGACGTCGAGCAGGACCAGGTCCGGCTGCACGACGTCGAACATCTCCAGTGCCTCCACGCCGTCGCGCGCCACCCGGACCCTGAACCCTTCGCGCGTGAGCCCCACGGTGAGGGCCTCCACGTAGGACTCCTCGTCTTCGACCACGAGGATGGTGCTCGAGGACGGCTCGTTCACGGTCTGTCAGGCTGCCCGGGCGACGGCCCGCTCGATGAAGGACGCCACCTCGGCGTCGGTGTCGGCCCGTACGCCGAGGAGGGCGGTGACCGTCACCCAGCCCTCGCGCAGCAGGGCGCCGTCGGTGCCGGCCTCCGGGTCGGGTGCGGTGAACCGGAACTCGGCGGTGTAGGGATTGCCGTCCGGCTCGCGGACGGCGGCCTGGACGGTGCCGAACGTGGCCAGAGGAGCCTGGCACACCCCGGCCAGCCGGTCGGCGGGCAGGTCGGGGACGTTGACGTTGAGGACGGTGCCGGCCGGCGCGTCGACGATCCAGTCCAGTGCGGCGGCGGCCACAGTGGTGGCGGTGGCGAAGTGGGCGGGCCGGAAGGCGTTGATGCTCACGGCCAGACCGGACAGGCCCACGCTGGCTCCGGCCAGGGCGGCGCCCACCGTCCCCGAGAAGAGCACCGACGTGCCGGTATTGGGCCCCAGGTTGACGCCCGACGCCACGATCGTCGCCTCGGCCGCGGCCTGGCCCAGTTCACCCAGCCGTGCGCCCAAGACGGCCAGGGCGGGCGGGCCGTCGACGGAGAAGGCGAGCAGGTACTCGAAGCCCGGTTCGTCCAGCCCGGCGATCCGTACCGGCTCGATGCGCACGCCCTCGGGCGGCCGGGGGGCGATGGCGGCCGAGGTGCCGCTCTGGTCGCTGGCCGGAGCGGCCACGACCACCCGCCGCCCGGGTCCGGCGACGGCCCGGATCAGCGCGGCCAGGCCCGGCGATCCCACCCCGTCGTCGTTGGTGACCAGCACGGCCGGGCCGCTCTCCACATTGGAGCGGCCTCCCGGGCCGCTCTCCACATTGGAGCGGCCTCCCGGGCCGCTCACCCGAATCTCCCGGTGATGTAGGCCTCGGTCCGTTCGTCGTCGGGCTTGGTGAAGATCCGCGAGGTCGGCCCCACCTCCACCAGCCGTCCCGGCTCGCCCGCGACCTCGAGGTTGAAGAAGGCGGTCGAGTCGCTGACCCGGGCGGCCTGCTGCATGTTGTGGGTGACGATCACGATGGTGTACTGGTCCTTGAGCTCGGCGATGAGGTCCTCGATCCGCAGGGTGGACACGGGGTCCAGGGCCGAGCAGGGCTCGTCCATGAGTAGGACCTCGGGCTCCACGGCGATGGCCCGGGCGATGCACAGCCGCTGCTGCTGGCCCCCGGACAGGCTGGCGCCCGGCCGGTCGAGGCGGTCGCGCACCTCCTTCCACAGCCCCGCCCCCTGCAGGGCCCGCTCCACCACGGGGTCGAGCTCGGAACGCTTGCGGGTGCCGTTGAGGCGCAGCCCGGCAGCCACGTTGTCGCGGATGGACATGGTCGGGAACGGGTTCGGGCGCTGGAACACCATGCCGATCGTGCGCCGCACCGACACCGCGTCGATGCCCGGGGCGTAGATGTCCTCGCCGTCGAGCAGGACCTCACCGTCGATGCGGGCGCCGGGGACGACCTCGTGCATCCGGTTGAGGGTGCGGATGAAGGTCGACTTCCCGCATCCCGAAGGGCCGATGAGGGCGGTGACCTGCTTGGGCTCGATGGCCAGCGTGACGTCGGCCACGGCGCGGAACGCCCCGTACCAGGCGGTGACGTGGTTGGCCTCGATGCGCTTCACGGCCGGAGCATCCCGTTGCGCCGGGTCACCAGGCGGGCGGCCACGGTGAGGAGCAGGACCACGGCGATGAGCGTAAGCGCCCCCGCCCAGGCCCGGTCCACGGCGGTGGTGAACGCCGACGACGCCTGGGTGAAGACGAACAGGGGCAGGGAGGACTGCGGGCCGGAGAACGGGTCGTTCCGGATGGAGTCGAACCCGAAGGCGGTGAGCAGCAGGGGGGCGGTCTCGCCCGTGACCCGGGCCACGGCCAGCATCACGCCGGTCGTGATCCCCGTCGACGCGGTGGGGAGCACGACCTTGAGGATGGCCCGCCACCGGGGGACGCCCAGGGCGTAGGCCGCCTCCCGCAGCGAGTCCGGGACCAGCTTGATCATCTCCTCGGCCGAGCGCACCACGATCGGCAGCATGAGGATCGACAGGGCCATAGATGCTGCAAACCCCGAGAACCCGCGTCCTAGTCCCAGGACCCAGAAGGCGTAGATGAACAGGCCGGCCACGATCGACGGGATGCCGACCATGACGTCGATCACCGTGCGCACCAGCGACGCCAGCCGGCCGCGCCCGTACTCGGTCAGGTACACGGCCACCACCAGGCCGGTCGGCACCGCGATCAGGCTGGCCAGCAGCACCTGCTGCAGCGTGCCGACGATGGAGTGGTAGGCGCCACCGGCGTCGTCGCGGGGGCCCACCCCGTTCATCGAGTGGGTGAAGAAGTACCAGTCGAGCGACCTCAGCCCCCGCACCGCGGTATAGATCAGCACCGACCCCAGCGCCAGCAGGCAGACGCCCACGGTCGTCACCATCAGCACCGCGGCCAGGCGGTCGACGACCGAGCGCCGCCCTTCCACCCGGCCGGCGGCCAGGAGGTAGGCGGCGGTGCCGGCCAGGTAGGCGACGAGGAGGAAACCGGCCCGGCCCTGCAGCGGCGTCAGCCAGAAGGCGAGCAGGGTGAGGACCACGCCTCCGGCGGCGGCGGCGGCGGCCTGGGCTGGGGCCAGCCGGCCGGCGTGGATGAGAGAGGGGGCCGAGGCGCTCACGGGCGGCCGGTCGCCGCCCCGCCCCCGGTGCGGCGGATGACCCCCCGGGCGGCGACGGTGGCGGTCAGGGTGATGGCGAAGAGCACCAGGCCGCTGGCGATGAGCGCCGAACGGCCGATCTCGCCCGCCTCGCCGAACTTGGTGGCGATGTTGGCGGCGATGGTGTTGCCGCCCGGCTCGAGTATCCGCAGGCTCACGTCGAACGTGGCCGCCAGCACCAGGGCGACGGCGATGGTCTCGCCCAGGGCCCGGCCCAGCCCCAGGATCACCGCGCCCACCACCCCGCTCCGGCTGGCAGGCAGCACCGAGGTGCGGATGACCTCCCACCGGGTGGCGCCCAGGGCCAGGGCCGCCTCCCGCAGTTCCTGGGGCACCTGGCGGAACACCTCCCGGGCCACGGCGGCGACGATCGGCAGGACCATGAGGGCCAGCACCACCGAGGCGGCGAACACCGACTTGCCGTAGACGTCGTCGGGGTTGGCGAAGAGCGGGATGAAGCCGAAGTGGTCGGCGAGGAACTGCTGCATCGGCACCAGCCGGGGCACGAGGAAGAGCAGCCCCCAGAGCCCGTAGACCACGCTGGGCACGGCGGCCAGCACGTCGATCAGGTAGCCGATCCACCGCCCGACCGCCGGCCGGGCGTACTCGGTGACGTAGAGCGCCGACCCCAGGGCGACGGGGACGGCGACGACCAGGGCCTGGACGCTGGAGAGGACGGTGCCCCACACCAGGGCGGCGATGCCGAAGCGGGGGGGCGTGGCGTCGGGGAACCACTCCCGCTCGGTGACGAAGTCGAGGCCGGCGGCGCGCACGGCCGGCCACGCCCGCCCGAGCAGGAATGCGGTCATGACCAGGAGCACGACCAGGACCACGGCGGCCACCGCGGTGGTCAGGCCCTCGAAGATCCGGTCGCCGGCGTGCCCCCCGGACGTGGACCCGCCGAGCGTGCTCGCCGGCGGGCGGGTCGCGGTCTTGCTCAGGGTCCCACCGCCCTCAGGGCGGCGGTCCGGACGGGCTCGGGCAGCGGGGCGTAGTCGAGGCCCTCGGCCAGGTCCTGCCCGTCGGTGAGCACCCACGTCACGAAGTGGCGCAGGGCGGTGTCCTTGGCCGCATCGGAGATCTGGGCGTAGAACATCAGGTAGCTGGCGGTGCTGATCGGATATGCCGCGGGATCGGCCGGCGTGAAGTTCAGGTCGAGCGTGCCGTCCGGGTTGGTCGTGGACTCGGCCAGCGCGGCGCTGACCGCGGAGGCGGTGGGGGCGACGAACCGCCCCGACGCGTTCCGGACCGTGGCCACTCCCAGGCCCGCCTGCTTGGGGAAGCTGGGCTCGGCGTAGCCGATGGCTCCCGGCGACTGCTTGACCGCGGCGGTCACCCCGTCGGAGCCCTTGGCACCGGTGCCCGCGGTGCCGGCCGGCCAGTCCTTGCCGCTCGGGAACGTCCAGATGTCGGGCGCCACCGCCTTCAGGTACTCGGTGAAGACCTGGGTGGTGCCCGAGCCGTCCGAGCGATGGACGACCTGGATGCCGATGGAGGGCAGCGATGCGTTGGGGTTCTGGGCCTTGATGGCGGGATCGTTCCACCTGTCGATCCGGCCGGCAAAGACGCCGGCCACCACCTCCGGCGTCAGCCGCAGGTCCCGCACGCCCGGGAGGTTGTACTCCACCGCCACCCCGCCCGCCGTCCACGGGATCTGGACGACCGCGCCCGGCCCCCCGGTGGCGGCCACCTCGCTGGGCTTGAGGGGGACGTCGGAGCCGGCGAAGTCGACCGTCCCGGCGGTGAGCTGCTGGATGCCCGCGCCCGAGCCGATGGGCTGGTAGTTGACGGTCACGCCGGGAGCCAGCACCGCGTAGTACTTGATCCACTCCTGGACGAGGGTGGCCGGGAACGTGGCGCCCGCCCCGGAGAGCGTGGCCGAGTCCTGCGAACCGGCCACCGTGCCGGGCGGTACCGGCCGGCCGCGGTCGAGCCGTTCGCTGTTGTCGTCGGACCCGCACCCCGCGGCGGCCACGGCGAGGGCCACGGCGGCGACGAGCGGCGTGACGAGACGACTCCTCACGGAGGGAACCTACCGGCGGCAGTCGTCCGGCTCATGGACGACAGGTGAACGGCAGGTGAACGGGAGACTGCGAACCCGGCATTGGGTTGCGCGGGGAAGCCCCACCGCCGGTAGGGTGACGGCGACCGTCCCGGGCGGGGAGCGCCGGACGGGCCTTGCCAGTTCTGCCCAGGAGGCCGATGGCCGCACCACCTCGGAGGAGAATCGGCGGCGTCGCCTTGGTGCTCCTCGCCCTGTCGCTCGGCCAGGCGCCGGTCTCCGCCGGCCAGATCGAGGACAAGCGGGAAGAGGCGGCGTCGATCATCTCCAAGCTCCAGGCCCAGGCCCGCAGCATCGTGGCCCTGGACCGGGAGCACCGGCGGGCCCGCGACGAGCTGGCCGTCGCCGACGCCGCGGTGTCCCGGGCCGAGGCCGAGCTGGCGGTGGCCGCCCGCCGCCAGGACGAGGCCCGCCGGATGCTGGTCGCCCACGCCCAGGCCGCCTACGCGGGCGGGGGCAGCGTGACGTTCCTCGGGCGCATGGCCCGGGCCACCGTCCTCGACGCCGGCGCCCGGCGCACCTACCTGCGCATCGTCGCCGGCGAGGACCGCCAGGCCATCGGGCGCCTCCAGGCCGCCCGGGAGGATCTCCAGC
Source organism: Acidimicrobiales bacterium (assembly GCA_050742435.1). Taxonomy (GTDB): domain Bacteria; phylum Actinomycetota; class Acidimicrobiia; order Acidimicrobiales; family AC-14; genus CADCTB01. The sequence goes on from JBOGIE010000001.1 coordinate 43,728, forward strand.
TCCGGCAACGGAGTCTGGCCGACGCCCGCCAGGCCGCCGCCGCCCGGGCCGACGCCACGGTCGCCGAGCTGGCCGAGTTCGAAAAGGCGGTGGCCGCCCAGCGGGCGGTGCTGGCCCGGGTGAACGGCGAGCTGGCCCAGCTCGTCGCCGCCGAGCAGGCCCGGCGTGACGCCGAGGCGGCCCGCAACGCGGCTGCCGCCCGCCTGACCGCGGCGTCGGCCGCTGCGCCCACCCCGGTCTCCGGGCCTGCGCCCCGCGCCCCGGGAACCACCGGGCCGCCGGCGGCAGCCGCCCCGGCGGCGGCGGCGGCACCGGAGTCGTCCGACTCGATCGACGAGACGTTCGCCTGCATCCGCCAGCTGGAGTCCGGCAACAACTACAACTCCCCGAGCGGCGGCGCCTACCAGTTCCAGGACGCCACCTGGCAGTCCCTCGGGTACTCGGGCAGCGCCGAAGACCACCCACCCCATGTGCAGGACGAGGCGGCCCGCAAGCTCCAGGCCCGCGACGGCTGGTCGCCGTGGACGGTGGCCCCGCTCTGCGGGAAGGTCTGAGCGCCGGCCTCAGCCCACCGGTTCGGAGACGGGGGCGTCGATCGAGTCGTCGCGCTCGGGCGGACGGTCGCCCCGCAGCTCGCGGCGCGCGACCTTGAGGAATACGACCACGACCAGCCCCCAGATCACCAGCCCCTCGGCCAGCTCCATCACCAGTCCGCCCGTCTGCTGGTCCTCGAGGGTGTCCCACCCGAACAGGTGGGGGAACGGCTCGTAGGCCGCATACAACGGCTCCGTGGCCCAGATCAGCCACGAGCCGGCCACCGACGGGGCCAGCGACAGGAAGAACAGGTAGACGATCTGGCGGCGCGGCGCCCGGATGCGGGGCAGCTCGGGCAGCGGGCTGGTGAGGGGCCACCACGCGGCCAGCGCGGCCAGGACCAGGGCGGTGTGCTGGGCGAGGTGCGACGGCCCCGACCGCACCGCGCTGTCGGCCAGCACGGGCAGGTGGGTGGCGGTCGTGACCAGGCTGTAGACCAGCACCGCCACCCAGGGCCGGACGGCGCGGCGGAAGAGCGGCATGACCGGCGAGAGCCCCCAGCGCCACAGCCAGGCCGGCGTCCCCAGGATGAGCAGCGGGGGCACGACCAGGGTGTAGACGCTGTGCTGGACCATGTGCACGGTGTAGGAGAAGCCCTCGGCCAGGTTGTGGGCCGGCCACGCCGAGAAGAGGTACAGGAGGCCCAGGGCGATCACCAGCATCCGGAGCTGGCGGCGGCTGATCCGCTCCTCGCCGGGGCGCAGCACCCGTGGCGCGACGACCCGGAAGGCGACGACGTAGAGGCCGGCGACGACCGCCATCACCGCCAGCACGTCGAGGTGGGGATCCCAGCGCCATGGCGACTGGTCGGGCCGGGTGCCGTGGGCCAGCACGAGCAGGAGGCTGCCGGTCATTACTCGGGGTTGAACGCTCCCGTGACCATGTAGCCGACGCGCTCGCCGATGTTCACCGCGTGGTCGGCGATCCGTTCGAAGTACCGGCCGAGGAGGGCGACCTGCACCGCCCGCTGGACCTCCGACTCGTCCTGGGCCCCGCGCCCGAAGATGGTGCGGTACAGCTCCTTCTGGAGGTCGTCCATCACGTCGTCCATGTCCTCCAAGGCCGACGCCTTGGCCGGGTCGCGGTCGGCGAAGGTGTCGGTGGCCAGCTGCAGCTGGGCCGTCGCCTGGCGGCGCATGCGGTCGATGATGCCCCGCACCTTGGGGTCGAGCGGCCCGGGATAGAGGCGGCGGGCGCCCTTGGCCACGTTGACCATGAGGTCGCCGATGCGTTCGAGCTCGTGGATGATCCGGAGGGTGGTCACCAGCATGCGCAGGTCGACGGCCATGGGCTGCTGGCGGGCGAGGAGCAGGTAGGTGCGTTCCTCGATGGAGTGGGTGAGGTCGTCGAGCACCTTGTCGGCGGCGATGACCTCCTTGGCCGCGGCCAGGTCGAGGTCGAGCAGTGCCGACGTCCCGGCCTGGATGGCCTCCGACGCCAGCACGGCCAGCCGTACGGCGTCGGCGTGCAGCTGGTCGAGCTCCTCGTGGAAGACCTTGCGGGTTTCGGGCATGCGGTCCTCTGGGTGCCGGGCTTAGGGGGGCGCGGACGGGATGCGGAACGTGAACGTCGACCCTAGGCCCTCCTGGGACTCTACGAGCACCTCCCCCCCGTGGTTGGTGGCCACGTGGCGGACGATGGACAGGCCGAGGCCGGTCCCGCCGGTGTCGCGGCTCCGGGCCCGGTCGACGCGGTAGAAGCGTTCGAAGATCCGTTCCAGATCCCTGGCCGGTATCCCGACCCCGTCGTCCCGCACGACGACCTCGACCCAGCCGTCCGCAGCGGAGATGTCGACGTGGACCGACGATGCCGGCTCGGAGTACTTCACCGCGTTCTCCAGCAGGTTGGCCACGGCGGAGCACAGCTGGTTCTCGTCCCCTTCGACCGCCAGGCCGGCCGGCACCGTGCCCTGCACCACGTCCACGCCCAGCTGGGCGGCCAGAGGGGCGACGCGGTCCACGGCGGCGGCGACGACCGCACCCAACGCCACCGCCTGGCGATGGAGCTCTCCGGACTCGATCCGGGACAGGTCGAGCAGCCCGTCGATCAACCGCCCTGCTCGTTCGGCCTCGGTGGAGATGCGCCCGGCCAGGCGGCGCATCACCTCGGGATCGGGCTCGTCGGCCAGCGTCTCGGCCAGCACGCCCATGGCCCCGACCGGTGTGCGCAGCTCGTGGCTGACGTTGGCCACGAAGTCCCGCCGGACGGCCTCGAGCCGGCGCAGCTCCGAGACATCGTCGACGATCACCACCGTGCCCAGCGGCCGGTCGGACCGGACCACGGGCGTCCCGGTGATCTCCAGGGTGCGGGGCGGGGGCCCGTAGAGCTCGAGCGTCTGGGTGACCGGCCGGGTGGCGTCGCCGGCCGCCACCACCTCCTCGATGGCCCGGTCGACCAGGACCGCGGTGTGGCGCCCGCCCTCGAGGTCGCGGCTCCGGCGGTTGCGGAGGACGACCTCTCCGGCCGCGCCGCAGACCACCACGGCGTGGGGCAGGGCGTCGATGGCCTCCCGCAGGCGGGCCGCCTCCGCCGCCGCCTGGCGGGCCCGCTCCTCCAGCTCCGCGGACCTGCGCTCGGCGGCGGCGAGGCGCTCCAGCAGTCGCTGCTTCCTCATCGGTGTGACCCCAGCGTAGGGGCCGGACCTCCGGTACGTTGCCCCACGTGTTCGCTGACTTCTACAGCACATTCGCAACCGTCTCGCTCACCGTCACCGGACTCTGGATGTACGTCGCCCAAGCACGCTTCCGCGAGTGGATCTCCGATCGCGACCATTTCCGCCGGGCATCGGCCGTCTCGGTCCAGCTGGCCTTCCCCGGGATGATGTGCCTGCTCGCCCTGATCGACTCCGAGAGCACGCTCCTGTGGCGGTGGGCCTTCGGCGTGGTCGCCGCCCTCGCCATCGCCCTGCTCGTCAGCCTGCCCCGGCGGTCACGCGCCCCCTGGGGCCGGGCCAACGCAGTCGGGAACTGGATCGCCATCGTGCTCTACTTCCTCATCGGCGTGGTCGCGGTGTTCCCGGAGATCGCCGCCGACCTCGACATCCCCAGCCCGCGCAACATCGAGTTCTTCCTGTTCTGCCTCCTGCTCTTCAACGGCCTGGTCGTGGCCTGGATCATGCTTTTCGTCGAGGCCCAGGAGAGCAACGACCCGGGCTAACGCCGGCCATCACGAACGGTTGGGACGTTGTTCACACGGCCGCACCCGGCTGACAACCCGGCCGACACCGGCGTTTCGTAGGTTCGCGGGCATGGAAGCCACCGCGCGACTCATGCCCCACGAACCCACGCTCTGGGACGCGCAGCAGGAGACGCTGCACAGTCCCCGCCTCGAGTACGGGCTCCCCGCCCGGGTGCTCTTCGCGTCCGTCGACCTCATCTACGGCCGGGCCCGGTCGATCTCGAAGTTCAAGGTCCTCGAGGTCCTGGCCCGGGTGCCCTACCAGTCCTGGGAGCACGCCGGCTACATCGCCGTGACCAACGCCTCGGAGCGACCTCGGACCGCCCGGCGCATGTTCGAGGAGGTGGAGACGAGCCGCCACCAGCAGGACAACGAGCAGTGGCACCTGCTGATCCTCGAGGAGCTGACCCGCACCCTGGAGATCAGGGAGCGGTTCTTCCGCCACCGCGTCGTCCCCCGGATCCTGGCCATGGTCTACTACCAGCTCTCGCTGGTGCTGTACCTGCTGAAGCCGGCCTGGAGCCAGCGGCTCAACGCCGACTTCGAGGACCACGCCGAACATGAGTACGCCCTGTTCGTGGAGGAGCACCCGGAGTTCGAGCACATGCCCTTCGTCAGCCACTTCGTGGAGGACTACGGCCGGTTCGACTCCCTGGGCGACCTGTTCCGCCAGATCGGGCGGGACGAGCGCCAGCACAAGGAGGAGAGCCTGGCCGCCATGGCCAGGCCCCGCCTCAGATAGCGGCCAGGGCGGGCGGGCCGCCCTCGAAGGCCCGCCACATGGCCGCGTAACGGCCGCCCCGGGCCAGGAGCTCCTCGTGGGGCCCGGCCTCGACCACCCGCCCCTCGTCGATCACCACGATGCGGTCGGCGCCCATGGCCGTCTGGAGGCGGTGGGCGATCAGCAGGGTGGTGCGGCCCTCGGCCACCGCGCCCATGGCCCTGGTCACCCGGGCCTCGCTGGCCAGGTCGAGGGTCGACGTGGCCTCGTCGAGGAGCAGGACGGCCGGGTCGACCAGCCGGGCGCGGGCCAGGGCGATGAGCTGACGCTGGCCGGACGACAGCGACCGCCCCCGCTCGGTGACGGGGTGCAGGTACCCCCCCGGCAGCCCGGCGATGAACGGGTGGGCGCCGACCGCCCGGGCCGCGGCCTCCACCTCGGCGTCGTTGGCGTCCGGCCGGCCGTAGGCGATGTTGTCGCGCACCGTCCCCGAGAAGAGGAACGCCTCCTGGGGGACGTAGCCCAGCTGGCGGCGGAAGGCGCCCAGGTCGAGCCCGGTCAGCGGGTGGCCGTCGACGAGGACCCGCCCGGCCGTCGGGTCGTAGAAGCGGGCCAGCAGCTTCAGCACGGTGGACTTCCCCGCGCCCGTCTCGCCCACGAGGGCGACCGACTCCCCGGGCGCGATGTCGAGGTCGACGCCGGTCAGGGCCTCGCCGGTCGCCCCGGGGTAGCGGAACCGGACGCCCTCGAACCGGATGGCGCCGGACAGCCGCCCGGGGTCGACCGCGCTCGCCGGCTCGGCCACCGACGGCTCGATGGCCAGCAGGCGGCCGATCTGGGCGACCGACGCCCGGGCCGCCTGGTAGGTGTCGAACACCTGGGACAGCTGCTGGATCGGGGCGAAGAGCAGGTTGAGGTAGAGCAGGAAGGCCACCAGCTCGCCCGAGGTCAGCCCCCCGTCGACGATCAGCCCCGCGCCCACGCCCAGCACAACGGCGGCGGCGATCTCCGACAGCATCTCGACGAACGGGAAGTAGGTGGCGACCAGGCGCTGGGCCCGGATGCGGGCGTCGAGGTGGTGCTGGGACACCCTGCGGAAGTCGTCGATGTTGCGGTCCTGGCGGCCGTAGGCCTGGGCCACCCGCACGCCCGAGACGCTCTCCTGCAGGTTGGCGTTGACGGTGGCGATGCGCTCCCGCGCCGTCCCGTAGGCCCGCTCGGACATGCGGCGGAACCAGATGGTGGCCAGCACGAGCGGCACCAGCACGGTGCAGGTCGCCAGAGACAGGGCGGGGTTCATGACCACCAGCACCAGGGCGACACCGACCAGGGTCAGGATGCTCACCACCGCGCCGATCAGCCCGTTCTGCAGGAGCAGGGAGAGCGACTCCACGTCGGTCGTCATGCGGGTCATGACCTGGCCGGCCATCTCCCGCTCGTAGAAGTCCATGCCCAGGCGCTGGAGGTGGGCGAAGATGCGGACCCGCAGGGCGAAGAGCAGCCGCTCGGCCGTCCGGCCGGTGTAGCGCTGCTGACCCCAGACCACCACCCAGTCGGCCAGGACGATGGCGAGAAACAGGCCGGTCGTGGCCCACAGGGCGCGGGAGGAGCCTTCGACCACGCCCCGGTCGAGCCCGGCCCGGACCAGGGCGGGGCCGGCCAGGGCGGCCAGGGCGTCGAGGACCACGAGGACCAGGCCGAGGGCGAGGGGAAGCCGGTACGGGCGCAGGAACCGACCGAGCGAGAAGTCCGGGTCTGGCCGGGACTCCCTTCCCACGTCGACCTCGGGCCGGTCGGCCGCAGGGGGCAGGGCGTCCACCTTGGCCAGCAGCGCGGGGGTGGCCGAGACCATGCCCATGCCGCCGCCACCGCCGCCCCGCATCCCGCCGCCACCGCCGCCACCGCCGCCACCGCCGCCACCGCCGCCCCACCAGCCGCCGCTGGTGGCGACGGTGGCCCGGGCCCGGGGTGCCGGCCGGGCGCCGTCCGGGGCGTTCCAGGCCGCGGGGGTCACACCACCGGCCGGCGCCGGCTCCTCGCCGCCGGTCTCATCGGCCGCGACCTCGTCGATGCCGGCGCCCGGCCCGGCCAGCAGCAGCCGGTACAGCTTGCAGCGGGCCATCAGCTCCTCGTGGGTGCCGGCGTCGACCACCCGGCCCTGGTCGACCACGGCGATGCGGTCGGCCAGGCGCAACGTCGACCGGCGGTGGGCCACGAGCAAGGTGGTCCGGCCCTGCATCAGCCGGTGGAGGGTGGCGTGGATCTCCTCCTCCACCCGGGCGTCGACGGCGGACGTGGCGTCGTCGAGCACGAGCACGCGCGGGTCGGTGAGCAGCGCTCGGGCCAGGGCCAGGCGCTGGCGCTGCCCGCCCGAGAGCGACAGGCCGCCCTCGCCCAGGCGCGTGTCGTAGCCCTCGGGCAGCGCGGTGACGAAGTCGTGGGCCTCGGCCGCCCGCGCCGCGGCCACCACCTCCTCGTCGGTGGCGTCCGGCCGGCCGTAGGCGATGTTGGCCCGGACGGTGTCGGAGAACAGGAACGACTCCTCGAACACCACCCCGATCTGGCGGCGGAGCGAGTCGAGGGTGACGTCGCGCACGTCGACGCCGTCGAGGCGGACGCCGCCCGACTGCACCTCGTAGAAGCGGGGCAGGAGCAGCGAGACGGTGGACTTGCCCGAGCCCGACGGCCCGACCAGGGCGACGGTCTCCCCAGGGGCCACGGTCAGGGAGAACCCCTTCAACACCGGCTCGGAGCGCATGTAGCCGAACGTCACGTCGTCGAAGGTGATCTCGCCGGTGACCGCCGGGAGGGGCCGGGCGTCGGGGCGCTCGGCGACGACCGGTGTGGAGTCGAGGAGCTCGAAGATGCGCTCGGCCCCGGCCCGGGCCTGCTGGGCGATCACGGTGAGGACGGACAGCATGCGGACCGGGCCCACCATCTGGAACAGGTACGTCGAGAAGGCCAGGAAGGTCCCGATGCTGATCCGCCCCTCGACGGCCAGCCACCCACCGAAGGCCAGCACCGCCACCTGGCCCAGGGCGGGGACGGTCTGCAGGGCCGAGCCGTGGCGGGCCTGGATCTTCACCGCCCGCAGGCGGGACCCGAACAGGTCGTCGGCCGTGGTCGCCAGCCGCTCCAGCTCCCGCTGCTCCTGGCCGAACCCCTTGACCACCCGCACCCCGGCCACCGCCTCCTCGACCACGCCGGCCACCTCGGCCGCCCGCTGCTGGGCGTCCCAGGCGGCCGGGAACACGGTGTCCCGCAGGCGCACGGCGATCCACAGGATGGCCGGCACCACGACCAGGCTGACCAGCGTGAGGAGGGGCGACAGCACGGCCATGATCCCGAGGGAGAGGACGACCATGACCAGGCTGCCGCTGGCCAGGGGCAGGAAGGCCAGCAGGCTCTGGATCAGCCCCACGTCGGATCCGGCGCGCGACACCAGCTGGCCGGTCTGGAAGTCGTCGTGGCGGGCGAAGTCCAGGCGCTGGAGCCGTTCGTAGATGGCGTTGCGCAGGTCGAACTGGACGCTGAACGCCACCCGCCCGCCGACGTAGCGCCGCACGTGGGCCACCGCGAACCGGAACAGGCCGGCGGCCACCAGCAGGGCCAGCCAGGGGGCCAGGGGACGGCGGCGGGCCAGGATGACGTCGTCGATGATCACCTTCTGGACCACCGGCGTGAAGGCAGACACCGCCAGGCCCACGACCGCGGCACCGAAGGCGACGACCACGTCGTTGCGGTGGGCCATGAGATAGGGCCACAGCCGGCGGATCCAGCCCTGGGACATCCCGGCGAGCGTACGGCGACCCCGGCCCGTACGCGACAGGCAATTACAGTTCCGCCGATGGCCGACGCTCCTGCCGATCCGGTCGCGGCATGGGCCGCCCACGACCCCGACTTCGTCGCCTTGGTCGAGGGGGGGACGGTCACCACCCGCGGCCAGCTCAACGCCCGGGTCAACCGGATGGCCGGCGGCCTCGCCTCCCTCGGCATCCGGGCCGGGGAGCGGGGCGTGTGGTGCGGCCCCAACAGCACCCAGGTCGTGGTCTTCATGCACGCCTGCCGCAAGCTGGGCCTGGTCGCCGTGCCGCTGCCCTACCGCTTCACCGCCGAGGAGTGCCACCACGTGCTCGCCGACAGCGAGGCGGCGCTGGTCATGGTGGACGCCGACCACGCCCCGACGATCGCCAGGCTCCTGCCCCGCCTGCCCCACCTGCGGGAGGCGGTCTCCTTCCGGGGGACGTCGCCCGGCCTACGGTCGTGGGAGGAGGTCATGGCCCTGGGCTCGCCCGAGGAGCCACCCCCGCCGCCCGACTACGGCACCGCCATGATGTACACCTCGGGCACGACCGGCCGGCCCAAGGGCGCCATCCGCAGCCGCTCCGACCGGGCCCTGCTCGGGGCCATGATGGCCGAGCTGAACTTCGGCTCCTCCGAGGTGCACCTGGTGACCGGGCCGCTCTACCACGCCGGTCCCAACGCCTTCGCCCTGCTGACCCATATCACGGGCGGGACGCTCGTGGTCATGCGCAGCTTCGACCCGGCCGAGTGGGTGCGGCTGGTGGGCGAGCACCGGGTGACGTCGGCGTTCGTCACCCCGACCCACCTCAAGCGCATCGTCGCCCTGCCCGACGACGTGCTGGCCGCCGTCGACCTGTCGTCGCTGCGGACGGTGATCGCCAACGCCGCGCCCGTCCCCTACGCCCTCAAGCAGGAGGTGGTGGCCAGGCTGGGGGAGGGGTTCCTGTACGAGGTCTACGGCTCCACCGAGCTGGGCATCGCCACCGTGCTCCGTCCCGAAGACCAGCTCCGCAAGCCGGGCTCGTGCGGGCGGGCCTACGGGGGCATCGAGCTCAAGGTGGTGGGCGAGGACGGCGCCGAGCTGCCGCCGGGCGAGGCGGGGGAGCTGTTCGTGCGCACCGCCCTGGCCATCGACGGCTACCACCGGATGGCCGAGCAGATGCCCGAACTGCCCGGCGACGGGGGCTGGAAGTCGGTGGGGGACGTGGCCTGGCTGGACGACGAGGGCTACCTGTACATCTGCGACCGCAAGATCGACATGGTCATCACCGGGGGCATGAACGTGTACCCGGCCGAGGTGGAGGCCGCCCTGCACGCCCACCCCGATGTGGCCGACGCCGCGGTGATCGGCGTCCCCGACGACGAGTGGGGCGAGCGGGTGCACGCGGTGGTGGCGCCCAAGCCGGGACGCGAGCTCGACCCCCCGGCGCTGGATGCGTTCGTTGGCGGCCGGCTGGCCGGTTTCAAGCGGCCGCGGTCCTGGGAGGTCCGCACCGAGTTGCCCCGCACCGAGAGCGGCAAGCTGCTCAAGCGGGTGTTGCGGTCGCAGTACCTGGACGGCCAACCGTCTCAGGCATGAGGCTCCGCGCCGCGCTCGTCGCGGGATCCCTGCTGGCCGTGAGCCTGGTGTCGGGGCCGGCGGTGGCCCAGACGCAGCCACCCGCGCCTCCGGGCACGCCCACCCTGGGCACGCCGGTGTTCAGCATGCGGCGGGCGCCGGCCCTCCTGTCACGGGTGGTCGCCGACACCCACCTCACCGCCGACCTCGACCGCATCCTCACCGACCCCGTCTACGGGCCGGCCGGCGACCGGTCCTGCCTCGTGGTCGGCGACCCCGGGGGTGGCGCCGTCCACTACGAGCGGCACGCCTCCCTCGCCCTCATCCCCGCGTCCACCCTGAAGCTGCTCACCTCGGCCGCCGCCCTGGCCCAGCTGGGGCCCGACCGCCGCTTCACCACCGAGGTCCGGGCCGGCGCCCCCCCGGCCGACGGTGCGGTCGGCGACCTGTACCTGGTCGGCGGCGGGGACCCGCTCCTGTCCACCGCGGCGTTCGCGGCCGAGGGCGGCTACATGGGTCAGCCCCGCCGGTCGACCTCGATCGAGTCGCTCGCCGACAAGGTGGTCGCCTCGGGAGTGCGACGGGTGGGCCGCCTGGTGGGCGACGAGAGCCGCTACGACAGCGAACGGCTGGTGCCCAGCTGGAACCCCCGGTACATCGCCAACTTCGACATCAGCCCGATCTCGGCCCTGGTCGCGGACAAGGCCTTCACCAGCGTCCAACCACCGGCCGTGGCCATCTCCCCGCCGGCCCACGCCGCCAGCGTCCTCGCCGGCCTCCTCCGGGCGCGCGGCGTCACCGTGGGCGACACGGGCACGGGGAAGGCCCCGGCCGGTGCACCGCTGGTGACGTCGATCGAGTCCGTGCCGCTGCGGGAGGTCGTCGCCGAGATCCTCCAGAACAGCGACAACCTGGCGGCCGAGATGCTGGTCAAGGAGATGGCGACCCGGCCCGGCAGCCCGGGGAGCACGACCGCCGGGCTGGCCGCGATGGCCGAGCAGCTCCGCACGCTGGTCGGTGTCACCCCCGACGAGATGGCCGCGGTGGACGGCTCGGGGCTCGACCGGGGCGACCGGCTCAGCTGCTCGGTGCTGCAGCGGGTGCTGGCCCGGGACGGCGAGTCCGGGCCCCTGGCCGAGGGCCTGCCCGTGGCCGGTCGCAACGGCACCTTGTTCGAGCGCTTCGTGGGGACAGACGCGGCGGGGAAGGTCCGGGCCAAGACCGGGTCCCTGGCCGGCGTGATCGGGCTGAGCGGCTACGCCACCGGCCAGGGGGGGCGCAACCTGGCCTTCTCCCTGCTGGCCAACGAGCTGCCCAGCTCCTCGGCCGGCGCCGGCCTCCAGGACCGGGTCATGAACGTCCTGGCCGGGTACCCCCGGGCACCCGCCGCCGAGGAGCTGGGGCCCCGGGCTCCGTCGCCGGCGACGTCGCCGCCCGCCGGATGAGTGCTCCGGGCGACCGACCGGTCGAGTTGCCCATGTTCCCGCTGGGAAACGTCCTGCTGCCGTCGACCGCCGTCTCCCTGCACATCTTCGAGCCTCGCTACCGGGCCCTGGCCCGGACGTGCATGGACGGCGACCGGCGCCTGGGTGTGGTCCTCATCGAGCGGGGCAGCGAGGTGGGTGGGGGCGACGTGCGCTTCGACGTGGGGACCCGCGGCCGGATCGTGGAGGCGGTCGAGCTGGAGGACGGCCGGTGGCTGATGGCGGTGGTCGGCGAGGAGCGGGTGCGGGTGCGGCGCTGGCTCCCCGACGACCCCTTCCCGCGGGCCGAGGTGGTCGTGTGTGCCGACGATCCGGCCGGTCCCGGGGCGGCCGAACGGCTCACCCGGCTCGACCTGGCCCTGCACGCCGTGCTCACCCTCAAGGCCGAGCTGGGTGAGGCGGCCGGCGGCGCCACGACCGTCGAGCTGAGCCCGGATCCCGACCTGGCCACCTGGCAGGCGGCCGCCCTGGCGCCTCTAGGACCGCTGGATGCGCAGCGCCTGCTGGAGACCGATGCCGGCTCGGACCGGCTCGCGCTGGTCCTGTCGCTCCTCGAAGAAGAGGCCGGCGTGCTTGCGCAGCGGTTGGCAGGGGGGTAGGAAGCACTTCGTGGCCAGGCGGGACGACGGGAAACGCAAGGACAAGAGCCTCCCCGGCGAGGCTCAGGAGCTCTTCCAGCTCGTCGTCGGCTACGCCAAGCAGGAGACGCTGGGCCCGGTCAGAAACCTGGGCCGGTACCTGGGCTTCGGTATGGCCGGGGCGCTGCTGGGCAGCGTGGGCACGGTCCTGCTCCTCCTGGGCGGCCTGCGCCTGCTGCAGACCGAGACCGGCGACGCGTTCGACGGCCGCCTGACCTGGGTCCCGTACGTGCTGGTGCTGATCGTCAGCGGCGGCATCGCCGCCGGTGCGTTGAAGGCCCGCACCCGCGGCCAGAGAAGGGACACCCCATGAGCGCCACTCCGCCTGCGGACCGCCGGATCACCCGGGCCGACATCGAGACCAAGCTGCGCGACATGCGGGGGGAGGTCCAGGAGACGGCCGAGGCGGCCAAGACGCCGATCCTGGCCGTCGCCGGCGGGGTGGCCGCCGCCGTCGTCCTCCTCGCCTTCCTCCTGGGCAAGCGCCGCGGCCGCCGCAAGTCCACCGTCGTCGAAATTCGTCGCGTATGACCATCGCCCTCACTCGCTGCGCTCCGTTCGGGCGAGCTGACGGCGCTCCGACCGTCCGGCGGAGCCGGCCGCCCTCCGCCCTCATCTTTTCTGCCGTCAGCCGGACGGGGCCGACTTCGTCGGCGAGGGCGGCCACCGGCTGATGCTGCGGTCGCTGATCCGTATCGCCTTTGCCCGCGGGATCGGCGGATCACGGGGCTGGTTGGCGGTCGGGTTCGCCGCCGGGGGCCTGCAGATGCTGCGCCGGGCCATCAAGCGCGAGCCCGAGGTCGTGTACTGCGAGGAGCTGCGCCCGGGCCAGTCGATGGTGATCCAGCACTTCCCTCGCCCCGACTAGCTCCCAGGCAACGCGATGATGGGCCGGTGGACCCCTCTTTCGCCCCCGGTGACAAGGCGCTGCTGATCGACGGCAAGGGCCGGCGCTACCTGGTCACCCTCCGCGAGGGCGGCCAGTTCCACACCCATGCCGGGGTCACCCCCCACGACACGATCCTGGGGCTGGCCGAGGGGTCGACGGTGCGCTCCACGTCGGGCGCCCGCTACCTGGCCCTGCGCCCCACCCTGTCCGACTTCGTCCTGTCCATGCCCCGGGGCGCCCAGGTCATCTACCCGAAGGACCTGGGCCCGCTGCTGATCCTCGCCGACATCTTCCCGGGGGCCCGCATTCTCGAGGCAGGGGTCGGTTCCGGGGCGCTGTCGATGGCTCTGCTGCGGACCGGTGCCGAGGTGGTGGGCTACGAGCTGCGGGACGACTTCGCGGCCAAGGCCCAGGCCAACGTGGCCTCGTTCCTGGGCGACGGGTGTCCCTACCGGGTCGAGCAGCGCGACGTGTACGAGGGTATCGACGAGACCGGGCTCGACCGGGTGATGCTGGACCTGCCGGAGCCGTGGCGGGTGGTCAAGCACGCCGTCACCGCCCTACGCCCGGGCGGCATCCTCGTGTCCTACCTGCCGACCATCGGCCAGGTGGCCCAGCTGCGCGAGGCCCTCGACGCCGCCCCGTTCGTGCTTCCCGAGACCATCGAGGTCCTGCAGCGGTCGTGGCACGTCGAAGGCCAGTCGGTCCGCCCCGACCACCGCATGGTGGCCCACACCGGGTTCCTCACCGCAGCCCGGAGGTCGGCCGAGCAGACGTGAACGTCCTCGACCTGGTCATCGTCATCCTGCTCGTCACCTCCATCGGAGGGGGTTGGCGGCTGGGCCTGCTCACGGGGGCGACGTCGTGGGTGCTGCTCATCCAGTCGCTCGTGGTGGCCACCCTCCTCCTGCCGCCGGTAGCCACCACGCTGGGGGGTGAGGACCCGGGCCTGCGCCTGATGGTGGCCGCCCTGCTGTTCGTGGGCGCCGGCTTCGCCGGCCAGCGGGTGGGCGTGCTCGTGGGCGCCCACTACCGCCGGGCGTTCCTTCCCGAGGAAGGGCCGTCCCGGCACTGGGACAAGGTGGCCGGCGCGGCCCTGGCCCCGATCGCCGTGCTCATCGGCTTGTGGCTGCTGGTCCTGCCGCCGCTCGGTGAGGTGGCCGGGACGCTGTCCGGGCTGACCCGGGAGTCGGCCGTGGCCCGGGCCATCGAGGCCGCGCTGCCCGAGCCGCCCGAGACGTCCCAGGCCCTCCGCCGCCTGGCCGGGCCGGCCGGCGCGCCCCATGTGTTCGACGGGCTGGTCCCCGCCCTCGACACCGGCCCACCGCCCACCGACGCCGGCCTGGCGCCCGAGGTCGTCGCCCGGGTGTCGGCCAGCACCGTCAAGGTGGAGGGGGTGGCCTGCCGCTTCGAGCGTGACGGCAGCGGCTTCACCGTCGGCCCCGACCTGGTGGTCACCAACGCCCACGTGGTCGCCGGCCAGCAGCGGACCACCGTCGTCCGCCCCGACGGCCGCCGGCTCCGGGCCCAGGTGGTGGCCTTCGACCCCGCCCGGGACCTGGCCCTGCTCCAGGTCGCCGGCCTGGGCCAGGCCCCGCTCCCGCTGGCCGCCGGCCGGATCGGCTCCACCGGTGCGGTCTTCGGGCACCCCGAGGGCCAGGCCGAGCTGGAGATCTCCCCGGCCGCCATCCGCCAGCAGGTCAACGCCCTGGGCCGGGACCTGTACGACCTCGCCGTCACCCGCCGGACGGTCTACGTGCTGGCCGCCGAGCTGGCTCCCGGCGACTCGGGCGGGGCCCTGGTCAACACCGACGGCGAGGTGGTCGGGGTGGCCTTCGCCATCTCCCCCGACGACGGCGGCACCGCCTACGCCCTGGCCGTGTCCGAGCTACGGAGCGTGCTGGAGGGGGAGCGGAGCGGCCCGACCAGCACCGGTCCCTGCATCGGGTAGCCGGCGGGACGGGCGTAGCCTGGCCCCATGACCGACGTGTCGAAGACCGAGGAGGAGTGGCGGGAGCAGCTCACGCCCGAGCAGTACGAGGTCCTGCGCCGCAAGGGCACGGAGCGGGCCTTCACCGGCAAGTACACCTACACCAAGGACGACGGGATGTACCGGTGCGCGGCATGCGGGGCGCCCCTGTTCAGCTCCGATGCCAAGTTCGAGTCCGGCACCGGCTGGCCCAGCTTCACCGAGCCGGCGATGGCCGAGGCGGTCGAGCTCCACGAAGACGTCGGCCACGGGATGCGCCGGACCGAGGTGACGTGCCGGGCGTGCGGCGGCCACCTCGGCCACGTCTTCCCCGACGGCCCGGGGCCGAACGGTCTGCGCTACTGCATCAACTCGGTGTCGCTGGACCTCGACCCGTCCTGAGCGGGCGGCGTCAGCCCGACCCGTACCAGCCGGCAAGGTCGGCGACGAGGTCGACGGGCCCGGCCGAGCCGTTGTAGAAGCTCACCTTCCCCCCTGCGCCCAGCTTGGCCACCACCAGGTTGGGCACGGTCTGGCCGGCGGCGAAGTTGAGGTTCGACGCCAGCGGCCGGGTGGTGCCGGCCGGCCAGGCGGTCAGGTAGCCGCCGGCGGCGGCGTCGACCACGGTGACGTTGAGGACGACCGACCCCACCCCGACGGCCGGGACGTCGTCCCTGTCGGTCACCTGGAGGTGGACGGTGCCGCCGGCCGGCACCCGGGCCACCGGGGCGCCCACCCCGAACCGGGTGTCGAGGAGGCGGCGGGGCGCGACCTCGTGGTAGCGGGCACCCCCGTCCTCGCCGTCGGGCCCGTACCACCCGGCCACGTCGCCGAGCACGTGGGTGCCGCCACCCCCGTTGTACAGGCTGACCTTCCCTCCCTCGCCGACCTTGGCCACGACCAGGTTGGGCACGGTCTGGCCGGTGAGGAAGTTCAGGTTCGACGCCAGGGGCAGCATGTCCCCGGTGGGCCAGGCGGTGAGGAAGCCGCCGGCCGAGGGCTCGGTCACGGTGACGTTGAGGACGACGGCCGACACGCCGGTGGCCGGTACGCCGCCGCGGCCGGTGACCTGGAGGTCGAGCCAGCCGCCGGGCACCAGCTTCTGCAGCAGCCCACCGACGCCCGTCCGGGTGTCGAGGAGGCGGGCGGGCGCCAGGGCGTAGTAGCGGGAGCCGGCGTCCGCCCCGCTCGGCCCGTACCAGCCGGCCACGTCGGCGATGAGGTGGAGGGCCCCGGGGGCGCCGTTGTAGAGGCTCACCATGCCGCCGTCGCCCACCTTGACGACCGCCAGGTTCGGCACGGTCTGGTTGGGCACGAAGTTGAGGTTGGACACCGTGGGGCGTTCCTCCCCGGTGGGCCAGGCGGTGGCGTAGCCCTGGAGCACAGGCTCGGTCACGGTGAGGTTGAGGACGACGGCCGAGACGCCGGTGGACGGCACCCCGCCCCGCCCGGTGACCTGGACATCCAACCGGCCGCCGGGGGCCACCTTCGCCGGCGGGGCGCCGGTGCCCAGCCGGGTGTCGAGGAGCCGGGCCGGGGGCAGGGGGTTGAAGCGGGACCCAGCCGAAGGGGTGACGGGGACGGACGGCTCCGACTGGGGGCCGGTCCCCACGCCGTTCACCGCCGCCACCCGGAGGGTGTAGGTCCGCCCGTCGACCAGGCCGGTGACGGTCTGGGTGGTCGCCGTCGACGCGAACGCCTGCGCGGCCTGGGCGACGGCACCGTCGAAGGGCGTGACCACGTAGCCGGTGACCGGCGTGCCTCCGTCACCGGACGGAGGAAGCCAGTGCACGGTGGCCAGCCCCTCGCCGGCGACCGCGGACAGGACGACCGGCGCCTGGGGCACGGTGGCGGGCGGGGGCGCGGCCAGCCACGCGCTGTTGGCCACGTTCCAGTGGGTCGCCAGGTAGCTGCCCGCGGCGGGGGCGGTGTGGAAGTAGTCGTCGTGGTTGCAGTCGAAGAGGTTCTCGTGGGCCGGCGGGCAGATCTGGCTCACCGGGGCGCCGGACCCGTCGGCGTAACACATGCGGTCGCGGTCGTCGGTGCAGTGGTTGAAGGGCGTGGCGTGAGGAGCGGACTCCTGGACGCCGCCCAGGTTGTGCATCAGCTCGTGGGCCTCCACCGACTGCCCGGCCAGGCCCCAGCACCCGGCGTCCACCCGCGAGTACAGGCCGTGGACGTTGTTGTAGTTGTTCCGGCCCGCCCGGTCGTCGTTGATCACCTCGCCGATCCCGCAGTACACGTTGGCGTCGGCCCAGACCAGGTACTTGCGGTCGTTGCGGTTCAGACCCTTGCCCCACAGCTCGTCGACCATGGTCTCGAAGTCGCCGCCGGCGGCGGCAGAGAGGGTGACCCGGTGGACGACGGGCGCGCAGGCCGCGTCGTGCACGAACCTGACCCGCCGGCTCCCACCCGTCTCCCGGGCGCTCTGGTCGAAGACGGTGTCCATGGCCGCGGCCCACACCTGGAAGGAGCTGGCGAAGGAGGCGTACCGGTCCGGCTTCCCGGTGAAGTTGGCGTAGACCAATTGCACCCGGGGCCCGCTCACGCCGTCTCCGGAGCACAGGGTGCCCGCGGCCCGGGCGACCGTCTCGGGGCGCAGGGCGGCCGTCTCGGAGGGGGTCTCGGGCTGGCGGGCCACCCGGACGTCCACGCCCTCGGGGGCGGGGTCGGGGCCGTGGGTGCACCGGGGCGGTCCACCCCGTCCGGACGCGGCCCGGATCTCGAACTTCCCCTTGCACGGCCCGTCCGGCCGGCCGGGGGTCAGCCCCTGGTACCGCAGCCCCTTGGCGGGGGCCTCGGCCCGGTCGGGAGCCGCCGACGCCGCCGGTGCGGCGACGGTGAGGTTGGCGGCCAGCGGCAGCCAGGCGAGCAGGCAGAGGAGGCGGGAACGGCGACCGGGGGCCACGGCGATGCTTTCGGCGGACGGCTACGGCGACTTGAGGAGTTCGGTCGCCGACGCGCCGAACCAGCCGGCCACGTCGGCGACGAGGTGGGCGGTCCCGCCGTGAAGGAACAGGCTGGCGGCGCCGGACTTTCCGGGCTGCACCGCGACCAGGTTGGGCACCGTCGACCGGTCGCCGAAGTTCACGTTGGACGCCAGGGGCCAGGGCTGCCCGGCCGGCCAGACGGTCAGGTACCCGCCGAGGACGGCGTCGACCACGGTGACGTTCAGGACGACGGCTGACGCACCGGCTGGCGGCACGCCGCCCCGCCCCTCGACCACGACGTCGACGGTCGCACCGAAGGGGACCAGCCCGGCGACCCCTCCGTTGGCCGACCGGCTGTCGAGCACCCGGGCGGGCGTCAGCGGATGGAACCGGGCGCCGGCCGGTCCGTCGCCGTACCAGCCCGAGACGTCGGCGATGACATGGGCCCGGCCGCCGCCGTTGAACAGGCTCACCCGACCGCCGTCACCGACCTTGACGATCACCATGTTGGCCACGGTCCGGCCGGCCACGAAGTTCACGTTCGACGCCAGCGGGCGCTCTTGCCCGGCCGGCCAGGCGGTGAGGAAGCCCTCAGCCTCCGGCTCGGTGACGGTGACGGTGAGGGCGACGGCAGTCACACCCGACGCGGGGAGGCCGCCGCGCCCGTCGACCTGCAGTTCGACGGTGGCCCCGCCCGGGGGCTTGAAGGCGGGCGTCCCGTTGCCGTCGCGGGTGTCGAGGACCCGCGCCGGGGTGACGGCGTGGTAGCCGGCGCCCGCCTCCTCGCCGTCGGCGCCGTACCAGCCGGCGACGTCGGCCACCAGGTGGATGAGCCCGGCACCGCTGAAGAGGCTGATCCGGCCGTCGGTGCCCAGCTTCACCACCGCCAGGTTGGCGACGGTCCGGACGGGCACGACGTTCAGGTTCGACGCGGTGGGGCGCGGTTCCCCGGCCGGCCAGGCGGTGACGTAGCCGGTGGCCACCGGGTCGACGGCGGTCAGGTTGAGGACGACGGCGGAGGCACCCGATGCCGGCACGCCCCCGCGACCGGCGACCTCGAGGTCGACGGTGGTGTTGGGCGCCACCCGGCCGGTGGGCACGCCGTTCCCGGACCGGCTGTCGAGGATGCGGGCCGGGACCACGGGGTGGTAGCGGGACCCGGCGGTGGGGGTAACCGGCCGTGACGGCCCCGACGGCTCGCTCGTATCCAGGGCGTTCACCGCGGCGACGGTGAAGACGTGCTCGGCGCCGTTCTCCAGCCCGGTGACGGTGTGGGTCGTGCCGCCCGGCGCCACGACCACCGGGGTCGACGGCGCTCCGTTCACGAATGCGGTCACCTGGTAGGCGGTCAGCGGCGAGTTGCCGTCGGCCGGGGCGCTCCACGTCAGCGTGGCCGCCCCCTCGCCGGCCACCGCATCGAGGCCGGCGGGTGGGTCGGGCGGCCGGGCCAGGAACCGGCTGTCCGCCGTGTTCCAGTGGGTCGCCAGGTAGCTGCCGGGCCGCGGGTCGGTGCTGAAGTAGTCGTCGTGGTTGCAGTCGAAGAGGTTCTCGTGCGCCATCGGGCAGGGGCTGCTCAGAGGCACGCCGCTCCCGTCGATCCCGCACATCCGGTCGATCTCGTCGCTGCAGTGGAACCGGCCCGTCGAGTGCGGGGCGCTGTTCTGCACCGCGCCCAAGGTGTGCAGGAGCTCGTGGCCCTCGGCCAGGCCCTCGGAAAGCCCCCAGCAGCCGCTGTCCACCCGGGCGACCAGCGACCGGCCCACGTTGTTCAGGTTGTGCTGGGAGGGGCGGTCGTCGGACTCCAGCTGGGCGACGCCGCAGAACTCGGTGGCGTCCATCCAGGCGAGGTAGCGGCGGTCGTTCCGGAAGCCGTCCCGCTGGAGGATCTCCCGGGCGAAGAGCCCGAAGTCGGTCACCGCGGCCCCCGACACCTCGACCCGGGACACGATCGGCACGCAGGCACCGTCGTGCACGAAGCGGAGGCGTCGGATGCCCCCGGTCTGGGCCGCGCTGTCACGGATCCCGGCGTCCACCTGGGCGGCCCAGATCTGGAAGGACGCGGCGAAGGCGTCGTAGCGGTCGGGCCGGCCCTCGGGCCGGGCGTAGACCAGCTGCACCCTCGGACCGGCCGACCCGTCGCCCGTGCACACCGGTGAGATCGGCGCCTCGGCCCAGGCGCCTCGCGTCGCGGGGGCGGCGACCGGCTCGCGGGGGCGGCGGATGTCGACGCCGGGGGGTGCCGGGTCGGGCCCGTGGCCGCACGGTCCCGGCGCGGGGCACACCGCGGGGTCGACGGTGACCTGGGCCGCCGCCACCGCCGCCGTACCGGAGGGAACCATGCTGCCCACCAGGGCCGCGACCGCCAGGACGAGTACCGACAGCGACGATCGGCCCCGGTGGAGACCGAGGCGCGACATCACCCCCTGGTTGTCGACCGGGCCGCGCCCCCGCTAAAGCGCGACTTGCCGGCCGGCCGGGCTCAGGTCGTCAGTCGACCTCGATGAAGATGCACTCCCCGGGGCACTCCTCGGCGGACTCGATCGTGCCGTCCTCCTGGCCCGCAGGTACGACGGCGAGGCCCTCGACGCCACCCGGGTCGCTGAAGACCTTGCCACCCTCCTTGACGTAGGCCAGGCCGTCGTCGAGCAGCGTGAACACGTCGGGGGCGATCTCCTCGCAGAGACCGTCGCCGGTGCACAGATCCTGGTCGATCCAGACCTTCATCGCCATGGGAAGCCTCTTCCTCGTTGTCGGGGGGATGCCCTCCGTGGGGCTGCACGACCAATTTACCCGGAATTGCCCGGGAAAACCAGCGACCCCGGGGTTACCCTGGTTCGGGAGAGGCCCGGTGTACGGTGGTCCCCATCGAGGGCGACCCGAGGAGGTGAGTCCGGCGTCCAGTTCCGAGTTCGAACGTCGGCTGTCAGCCTACGAGCAGCAGGTCCAGGGCCTGCTCGAGCAGGTCAAGTCTCTGGAGGAGGAGGTCATCGGCCTCCGGCGCAAGCTGCAGGACGCCCCCAAGCGGGTCCGCACCCTGGAGGAGCGCCTCCTGGAGACCAAGGGGCAGCTGGCCCAGGCCACGTCCCAGAACGAGAAGCTCTCCTACACCCTGCGCGAGGCGCGCGACCACATCGCCGAGCTGCGCCGCGAGGTCGAGAAGCTCACCCAGCCCCCGTCCGCCTACGGCACCCTGCTGGCCCGCAACGACGACGGCACCGTAGACGTGTTCTCGGGCGGCCGGAAGATGCGGGTGGCCCTCCACCCCGAGCTGGAGGACACCGACCTGACCCGCGGCCAGGAGGTCGTGCTCAACGAGTCGCTCAACATCGTCCTGGCCCGCTCGGCCGAGATGAACGGCGAGGTCGTCACCCTCAAGGAGCTGCTCGAGGACGGGAAGCGGGCCATCGTCCTGGGCCGCGCCGACGAGGAGCGGGTGGTGGAGCTGGCCGAGATGATCCTGGGCGAGAAGCTGCGGGCCGGCGACAGCATCCTCATGGACTCCCGCACCGGGCTCCTCCTGGAGCGCCTGCCCCGTCCCGAGGTGGAGGAGCTCATCCTCGAAGAGGTTCCCGACATCTCCTACGACGACGTGGGAGGCCTCGACGACCAGATCGAGCAGATCACCGACGCGGTCGAGCTGCCCTTCCTCCACCGCGAGCTGTTCATCGAGCACAAGCTGCCCGCGCCCAAGGGCATCCTCCTGTACGGGCCCCCGGGCTGTGGCAAGACCCTCATCGCCAAGGCGGTGGCCAACTCCCTGGCCAAGAAGGTCAGCGAGGTCACCGGCGACAAGGCGTCGCGCAGCTACTTCCTGAACATCAAGGGCCCTGAGCTGCTCAACAAGTACGTGGGGGAGACCGAGCGCCAGATCCGCCTGGTCTTCCAGCGGGCGCGGGAGAAGTCGGAGGAGGGCGTGCCCGTCATCGTCTTCTTCGACGAGATGGACTCCCTGTTCCGCACCCGGGGCACGGGCATCTCCTCCGACATGGAGGCCACGATCGTCCCCCAGCTCCTCGCCGAGATCGACGGGGTGGAGACGCTCAAGAACGTCATCGTCATCGGCGCCTCCAACCGCGAGGACCTCATCGACCCGGCCATCCTCCGGCCCGGCCGGCTGGACGTGAAGATCAAGATCGAGCGTCCCAACGAGGCCGCGGCCAGCCAGATCTTCAGCCGCTACCTCACCGCCGACCTGCCCCTGGACGAGGACGAGATCCAGTCGCTGGGCGGGGGTGACCGGGAGAAGGCCGTCAGGATCATGATCGAGCGGACCGTGGCCGAGATGTACAAGGACACCGACGACAACCGGTTCCTCGAGGTCACCTACCAGAACGGCGACAAGGAGATCCTCTACTACAAGGACTTCTCCTCGGGCGCCATGATCGAGAACATCGTCCGCCGGGCCAAGAAGCTGGCCATCAAGCGGGCCATCGCCGGCGAGACCCGCGGCATCCGCACGTCCGACCTGCTGGCCTCCATCAAGCAGGAGTACAAGGAGCACGAGGACCTGCCCAACACCACCAACCCGGACGACTGGGCCAAGATCTCGGGCAAGAAGGGCGAGCGGATCGTGTACGTCCGCACCCTCCTGTCCGAGGGCAAGCAGGCCACCGGGGGACGGGCCATCGAGCGTGTCGGCACCGGCCAGTACCTCTAGTCATCGCCTCGGAAGCGAAGCTTCCTCGGCGAGTTGCAAGGTGCTCGGTCGGCCGGCGGAGCCGGCTCTCCCTCGCCGTCCTTTCTTGCCGGCAGCCGGGGGGGCCGCCTGCGGCGGCGGCCACGTCCGCGGGCGAAACGACAACTGCGGGGATTACGGCCCCTCCGGGGGGTAGGGTCCCGCGGTGGCGATCAGGAAGGTCTGTGGGATCGAGACGGAGTACGGCATCATCCTGCGCGGCGCCGACTCCAACCCGATCACCGTCTCCTCGCTCCTGATCAACGCCTACGTGTCGGCCCTGGCCCGCCAGGCGGCGGCCTCGGGTGCGAGCAACAAGGTGGGCTGGGATTTCGAGGACGAGTCGCCCGGCCGTGACGCCCGGGGCTTCGCCCGCGAGGGCGCCATGGCCCCCGAGGTGGAGACCCACCTGGTCAACGCGGTGCTGACCAACGGGGCCCGGTACTACGTCGACCACGCCCACCCCGAGTACTCCACGCCCGAATGCTCCGACGCCCTGGAGGCGGTCACCTGGGACAAGGCGGGCGAGCGCATCCTGGCCCGCTCCATCGAGGCGGCGGCCGAGTTCCTGCCCAGCGGCCAGGAGATCGTGGTCTACAAGAACAACTCCGACCGCAAGGGCAACAGCTACGGGTGCCACGAGAACTACCTCATGGACCGGGCCGTCCCCTTCGCCCGCCTGGCCGCCCAGATCACCCCCCACTTCGTGTCCCGGCAGATCTACACCGGGGCCGGCAAGGTGGGCACCGAGGCCTCGGGCCTGGGCTCCGACCGCGTCCCCTTCCAGCTGACGCAGCGGGCGGAGTTCTTCGAGGAGGAGGTCGGCCTCGAGACCACGCTGAAGCGGCCCCTCGTCAACACCCGCGACGAGCCCCACTCCGACTCCCAGAAGTACCGCCGGCTCCACGTCATCGTGGGCGACGCCAACCTGGCCGAGGTCTCCACCTTCCTCAAGGTCGGGGTCACCGCCCTGATCCTGGCCATGATCGAGGACGACGAGCTGGCCGGCCTCGACCTGACCCTGGCCGCGCCGGTGCAGGCCCACCGGATGGTGTCCTACGACCTGTCCCTGGCCCAGCCGCTGGAACTGGTCGGGGGCCGGCGCGTCACCGCCCTGGAGATGCAGTGGGAGCTGTTCGACCGGGCCCGCAAGTACGCCGAGAGCCGGGGCCTGGAGGCGGTGGGGGAGGACGTCGGCCGCACCCTGCTCGACCGCTGGGAGGCGGTCCTCCACGGGCTGGAGACCGACCACATGAGCCTGGCCAACCAGCTCGACTGGGTGGCCAAGTACCAGATGGTCTCCGCCTACCGCGACCGCCACGGTCTCTCCTGGAGCGACCACAAGCTGGCCGCCCTCGACCTGCAGTACCACGACGTCCGGCCCGGCCGGTCCCTGTTCGCCAAGTGCGGCATGGAGCGGCTGGTCTCCGAGGAGGCGGTCGTGGCCGCCGTCACCGACCCGCCCACCACCACCCGGGCCTACTTCCGTGGCCGCTGCCTGAAGAAGTGGGCCGGGTCCATCGCCGCGGCCAACTGGGACTCCCTGGTCTTCGACCTGGGCAGCGACCCGCTCAGGCGGGTGCCGATGATGGAACCGCTAAGAGGAACAGCCGCGCACGTCGATAGGTTGTTACAGGCATGTGAGACCCCGAACGACCTTCTCGAGGCGTTGGGGTCACCGTAGGAGGAAGCCGGACATGGCAGAACGAGAGCAGAAGCGGAAGCAATCGACCACTCGAAACGACGACGTGGTCGAGGCCGTGCCGCCCACCACCAAGCAGGGCGACAAATTGAAGGCCGAACTCGACGAGCTTTTGGACGAAATTGACGAGGTCCTCGAGGACAACGCTGAAGAGTTTGTACGAAGCTACGTGCAGAAGGGCGGTCAATAAGGCTTTACGTACAAGTCACCAAAAGACTTGCATAGCGAACACGCATTCGATAGAATGCGTGTATGAAGACGTGTAAGAAATGTGGCGTGATGAAGCCGCTCGACGACTTCTACCGGTCGGCAGGGATGCGTGACGGCTACAGGAACGACTGCAAGCCATGCAACCTGGACGAGAAGCGTCGGCGGTACCTGGCGGATCCTGTTGCGGCCAAGGCGCGCGTCAAGCGCTGGCAGCAGGAGAATCCCGAGCGGCTCAACGCATACCGGCGCGCACGCCGCCTTGAACCTGAGGTCAAACGTCGGGAGCGGGCAGGGCATCTCATGCGCAAGTTCGGCATGACGCTCGATGAGTACGACGTCATGCTTGACGCACAGAACGGTGGATGCGCCATTTGCACTCGTGCACCGGAAGAGACCTCTCTCCATGTAGATCACGACCACTCCACCGGCAGAATCCGTGCGCTGTTGTGCTTTCAATGCAACAACGCTCTGGCTGATTTCCGAGAGGATCCAGATCTTCTCCGGAACGCGGTCACCTACCTCATCACGCACACGCCCGGTGTCGGCGAGGAGATCGAGCTGGCCCGGAGGCGGGCGCTCAGCCTGCGTACCGGCTGAGGCCGCGACCCAGGCCGAGGTGACTCCGGTAGCCTCGCTCGGCGATGACTCTCCCGCTTTTCGGACCGGGCCAGGATCCTGGCCCCAGCTTCTCGGACCTGCTGCGCCGGCTGCAGCCGGACCAGCCGCCGCTGCACAATTCCGGTGCCGTGGAGGTCACCCACGGCACGACGATCGTGGCCCTGCGCTTCAACGAAGGGGTGGTCATGGCGGGTGACCGCCGGGCTACGGAGGGCTACAGCATCGCCTCCCGGGCCATCGACAAGGTGTTCCCGGCCGACGGACACTCGGGCGTGGCCATTGCCGGCGCCGCGGGTCCGGCGGTGGAGATGGTGCGGGTGTTCCAGACCGAGCTCGAGCACTACGAGAAGGTCGAGGGCGTGGCCCTCAGCCTGGAGGGCAAGGCCAACCAGCTGGGCGGGATGATCCGGCGGAACCTGCCCATGGCCATGGAGGGCCTGGCCGTGGTCCCCATCTACGCCGGCTACGACCTGCGGCGGCGGGTCGGCCGCATCTTCAAGTACGACCTCACCGGCGGGCGCTACGAGGAGAGCGACTTCCACGCCACCGGTTCCGGCGGCCGCGACGCCCGCACGACGATCAAGCTGGGCTTCCGCGACGGCCTGGAACGGGCCGAGGCCATCCAGCTGGCGGTCGAGGGCCTCTTCCAGGCGGCCGACGAGGACTCGGCCACCGGCGGGCCCGACGTCGTGCGGGGCATCTATCCCACCGTCGCCACCATCACCGCCGCCGGCTTCGAACGGGTCAGCGACGAAGAGGTGGCCCAGCGCTTCGGCGAGCTCCTGCAGCGCAAGACCTCGGAAGGACATCCGAGATGAGCATGCCGTTCTACGTGGCGCCCGAGCAGGTGATGAAGGACCGGGCGGACTACGCCCGCAAGGGCATCGCCCGGGGCCGGAGCCTGGCCGCCCTCAGCTACGACCAGGGCATCCTCATCTGCGCCGAGAACCCGTCCCGCACCCTGCACAAGGTGTCGGAGATCTACGACCGCATCGCCTTCGCCGGGGTGGGGAAGTTCAGCGAGTTCGACTCGCTGCGCACGGCCGGCGTCCGCCACGCCGACGTGAAGGGGTTCACGTACTCCCGGGAGGACGTCGACGCCCGGTCGCTGGCCAACGCCTACGCCCAGTCCCTGGGCCAGGTGTTCACCCACGAGATGAAGCCCATGGAGGTCGAGATCCTGGTGGCCGAGGTGGGGGTCGACAAGGACAGCGACCAGCTCTTCCGCATCTCCTACGAGGGCACGATCGTCGACGAGGAGGGGTCCACGGTGCTCGGGGGCGACGCCGACACCGTCAACGAGCGGCTGAAGGCCAACCTCACCGACGACCTCGACATGGCCGGCGCCCTCCGGGCCGCGGTCGGCGCCCTGGCCGGGCCGGAGCGGGTCCTGGAGCCGGGCAACCTGGAGGTGGCCATCCTGGCCCGCACGACGGCCAGGCGAGCCTTCCGGCGCATCCTGGAGGACGAGCTGGCGCCCCTCCTCAGCGGCACGGCCTGAGCCTGGCGGCTCAGAACATCCGGGAGAAGGTGACCGAGGCGATGCCGAGGATGGAGCCCAGGACCAGCCACAGCTCCTTGGGGGTGCCCCGGTCGGCGAAGTCGAGGTCGTCGGGGTCGTCGAAGGCCGACTCCACCTCGTCGGCCATGAGCAGCTCCTGGGCCTCGGCCAGGTCCTCCTCGTCCACGTAGACGTGGACGTCGCCCACGGGGTAGAGCCCGTCCACGTTGCCCCGGAGGTCGGTGACGATGCCCTCGGAGCCGAGCCGGGCGGCGATGACGCGGGCGTGGAACGAGGTCGCCACCGTCGCCAAACGCACCGTGCGCGCCTGTTGCATCGGTCCCAACGGTAGCTTGGCCTTCTATGGAGCGACGGATCTTCGGGCTCGAGAACGAGTACGGGGTGACGTGCACGCTCCGCGGCCAGCGCCGGCTCAGCCCTGACGAGGTCGCCCGGTACCTGTTCCGGCGGGTCGTGTCCTGGGGCCGCAGCAGCAACGTCTTCCTGGAGAACGGGGCCCGGCTCTACCTCGACGTGGGCAGCCACCCCGAGTACGCCACGCCCGAGTGCGACTCCATCGAGGACCTGGTGGCCCACGACAAGGCGGGGGAGCGCATCCTCGAGAGCCTCCTGTCCAGCGCCGAGCAGCGACTGCGGGAGGAGGGCATCCGTGGCGTCGTCTACCTGTTCAAGAACAACACCGACTCGGCCGGCAACTCCTACGGCTGCCACGAGAACTACCTGACCAGCCGCCGCGACGACTTCGGCCACTACGCCGAGGTCCTCATCCCCTTCTTCGTGAGCCGCCAGATCTACGCCGGGGCGGGCAAGGTGCTGAACACCGCCCGGGGCGCCACCTACTGCGTGAGCCAGCGGGCCGAGCACATCTGGGAGGGCGTGTCGTCGGCCACCACCCGCAGCCGCCCCATCATCAACACCCGGGACGAGCCCCACGCCGACGCCGAGCGCTTCCGGCGCCTCCACGTGATCGTGGGCGACTCGAACATGAGCGAGTACGCCACGTTCGTGAAGATGGGCACGACCAGCATCCTGCTGCGCATGCTCGAGGACCCGGGCGTGGTCCTGCGGGACATGACCCTCGACAACCCCATCCGGGCCATCCGTGAGATCAGCCACGACGTCACCTGCAAGCGGCGGGTGCGCCTGGAGAACGGGCGGGAGCTGTCGGCCCTGGAGATCCAGGCCGAGTACCTCAACCGGGCCCTGCGCTACGCCGAGACCCGGGGCCTGAGCCCGCTGGAGGAGCAGGCCCTCAAGATGTGGGAGCACTGCCTGACCAAGATCCAGGTCGACCCCCT
>JBOGIE010000002.1:0-51559 GCA_050742435.1 Acidimicrobiales bacterium
AGGTCGATCGGGGCCTGGAGCTGCTTGGCCCAGCCGTAGCGCTCGGCGCCGTCGGCCTGGGTGAGCCGGCGGATGTCGCCCAGGATCGACCGCAGGTGGCGCACGGCCTCGACGATGTTGCCGGTGCCGGCCTCCCCCTTGGAGCGGATCATCGCCGCCCCCTCGGAGATGCGGCGCAGGGCCTCCCCCAGGTTGGTGGCCCCGCACACGAAGGGCACGGCGAACGGCCACTTGTCGATGTGGTGGGCCTCGTCGGCCGGGGTGAGGACCTCGCTCTCGTCGACGTAGTCGACCCGCAGAGCCTCCAGCACCTGGGCCTCGGCGAAGTGGCCGATCCGCGCCTTGGCCATCACCGGGATGGTGACCGCGGCCTGGATGGCCTCGATCATGGCCGGGTCGCTCATCCGGGCCACGCCGCCGTCGCGGCGGATGTCGGCGGGGACCCGCTCGAGGGCCATGACCGCCACCGCGCCGGCGTCCTCGGCGATCTTGGCCTGCTCGGCGTTGACGACGTCCATGATCACGCCGCCCTTGAGCATCTCGGCCAGGCCGCGCTTGACTCGAGTGCTTCCAGTGGTGCGGTCGCTCATGGCCGCGATTCTACCGCCGTCGCCTGTGCTCGCCGTGGGAGTTGACCGGGTCAGCGGGCGGTGGCCGGCGTGCCGTTGCGGGCCAGCTCCACCCAGGTACGGCCGGGGGTGAGCTTGATGGGGGCCCCGTTGGCGTCGGTGTAGGTCGTGTAGGCGCCGGCCGACGCCTTCGACCACCTGCCCCGGACGGCCATGCCGCCGGAGACGATCAAGGCGTCACCCGACCCCACGGTCACTGCCCTCTCCACCGTGGTGTCGGACTGGTCGGTCTCGTCGGTGTCCTGGTAGCGGGTGAACTGGACGATGACGTTGGAGGCGGCGACCACCCCCGACCCCTCCACCAGCCCGCTGCGCCGGTACGTCCTCGACCCTGCGTCGTAGGTGAAGGTCACCGCAGTCGTGCCCACCGTGGTGTTCAGGGTGGTCGCCGGCGTGGCGCCGGCCGGGGCGAACGGCTCGTCGGGCCCGAGGAACTCGGCGAAGCGACCCGGTGGCCTGGTACCCGTGGCCGGGGCCCGGGCGTAGAGCTTGGGCGTCGACGTGTAGAGGTTGCTGGGTGCGGCCCGGCCCGGGCGGCGGGTGTAGGGCTTGTCCGGCCCCTCGTCGAGCACGTCGACGCCGAGATCGGTGACGCCGGGCACCCTGCGGAGGGCGTCGATGAACGGCGGGATGCCGCCGGAGTAGGCGAACAGCCCACCGAAGGGGGCGACGATGTCGGGGTCCGACGGCCGCACGGAGCGCACCGGCCCCACCAGGTCGGCGTCGGTCGAGTGGAACACGGCCAGGAACCGGGTGATCCCGCCCTCCACGATCTCCTCGAACACCACGTCGGCGGCGTCGAGCCCGGACTGGGGGCGGGACGCCGGGGCGTTCTCGATCTTGACGGTCAGGGCGGGCCGGGCGAGACGGGCCTGGTCGGTGAGGGGCAGCCCGGTCAAAGGGGCGAACGGCGGAAGGGTGCTGGTCGGCTGGGCCGGCGCCGCCCCCCCGTCGTCGCCACCTCCACCGCAGGCGGCGAGGAGCAGCAGGGCCACGAGGGCCAGCGCGGATCGACGTCGAAAAGTCATGTGGTACCTCAACCGGTCGTGACCGCCGAGCCGGGCTCCTGTAAGTGGACCCACGTCTGGCCCGGCGCCAGGGGGATGGGCGTCCCGGCCGAGTCGACGTAGGTGGTCATCGACCCGGGGGCGGACTTGGTCCACCGGGCCCTGACCTGCAGGCCACCCACGAAGACCATGGCGTCGCCGGAGCCCACCACCTCCGGGTAGCGCACCTTGCGGTCGGCGGCGAAGCCGACGTAGGGCGTGTACTGGACGATGACGTTGCGGGGCGCGAGCTGCACGTCGCCTTCGAGCATGTGCGGCCGCCCGTCGGTCGAGCGCTTCCAGACGCCGGCCGCGGCGTCCCACTGGTAGCTGGCCCGGACGTTCGGGGCTGGGGCCAGGTTGAGCGTGGCCGCCGGGGTGGCCCCCGCCGGGCTGAACGCCTGCCCCTCGCGTAGGAACGGCGAGAAGGAGGGCGGCGCCGACCCGGAGCCGGCCCTGCGGAACATGGCCTCCGTGCTGGTGTACAGGTTGTGCGGGGCCCGCCGGCCCGAGCGCCGGCGCAGCGTCGCCCGGTCGTTCTCGGTCACCTGGGCCACGCCCGCGGACCGGACGATGTTGAGCACGGCGGGCGAGCCTCCCGAGAAGACCAGCGGCCCGCCGAAGGGCTTGACGATGTTGGGGTCGGCCGGCCGGACGGAGCGCACCGGCCCCACCGTGGCCGCGTCGGAGGACTGGAAGACGACGACGAAGCGGGTGATTCCCTCGGTGAACTCCTCGTAGATCACGTCGGCGCTGTCGATGCCGGCCTGGGGCCGGGCCTGGACGTTGTTGTCGATCTTCACCGACACCGCAGGGCGCGAGAGCCTGCCCCGGTCGGTGGCCGGCATGCCGGTGAGGGGGAACACCCCGACAGGGGCGGCTTCGGGATCCGGCTCCTGGTCCCGGTTGGCCTGGCCCCGCTCGCCCGTCGCTCCCACGCCGCCGCAGGCCGCGGTGACGGCCAGCACCAGTGGGATCACCAGTGCGATCGGTCTCCACTTCATTACAACTCCTTGAGGGCCTGGATTCGCTCTTCCAGGGGCGGGTGCGTGTCGAACAGCCGGTTCAGCCGGGAGAGCCGCCCTTGCTCCGGCGTGCGGGCCAGCGGGGACTCCACCCACAGGTGGGCCGTGGCCCTCGACGACGAGTGGACGACGGTCGTGTCGTCCCGGAGCTTCTCCAATGCCGAGATCAACCCAGGAGGGTACCGGGTGAGGGCCACGCCACTCACATCGGCCAGGCTCTCCCGCCGCCGGCTGATGGTCGCCTGCATGACCTTGGCCACCAGGGGGGAGAGCAGGAGGAGCACGAACCCGACGACCGACAGCGCCGCCGCCGCCCCGCCTCCGCCGGGCGAGCTGTCGTCGCGGTGGCGGGGGCCGCCCCACCACAGGAACCGCAGGGCGAAGTCGGTCAGCAGGGCGACCACGCCGACCAGGGTCACGGCCAGGGTGGAGACGAGGATGTCGTAGTTCTTGACGTGGCTGAGCTCGTGGGCCAGCACGCCCTCGAGCTCGATGCGGTTGAGCTTGTCCATGAGCCCGGTGGTGACGGCGATGGCGGCGTGCCGGGGGCTGCGCCCGGTGGCGAAGGCGTTGGGGGCGTCGTCCTCGATCACGTAGACCCGAGGCTTGGGCAGGCCGGCGGCGATGCACAGGCCCTCCACCAGGTTGTGGAGCCGGGCGTGGCCGGCGGGGTCGGCCGGGCGGGCGTGGCTCATGGCCAGGGCGATCGAGTCCGACTTCCAGTAGGCCACCGCCGCGCCGGCCCCGGCCAGCACCAGGGCGACGACCAGACCGACCAGCCCGAAGCCGAACAGCACGTCGACCGCCCAGCCCACCAGCAGCACGAGCGCGACGAAGCCGAGGACCAGGAGGACCGAGCGCCGCTTGTTGGAGGAGATCTGCTCGTACAGGGGCCGGCTCAGAACTGCACGGAGACCGGCCCCCGCGACGTGTCGTCGGCCTCGAAGTACTCGTGCTCCTTGAACCCGAACATGCCGGCCAGGATGTTGGTGGGGAACGTCTGGATCTTGGTGTTCAGGCGCAGCACGGCGTCGTTGTAGTACTGCCGGGCGTAGGAGATCCGGCCTTCGGTGCCGCTCAGCTCCTCCTGGAGGGCCAGGAAGTTCTGGTTGGCCTTCAGGTCGGGGTAGGCCTCGGACACGGCGAAGAGCGACTTCAGGGCACTGCTGATCATGTTCTCGGCCCGGGCCTGCTCCACCGGCCCCTGGGCGTTGATGGCGTTGGCCCGAGCCTCGGTGACGGCCTGGAACGTGCCCTTCTCGTGGGCCGCGTAGCCCTTGACCGTCTCGACCAGGTTCGGGATCAGGTCGTAGCGCCGGCGGAGCTGCACGTCGATCTGCGCCCAGGCGTTCTGGATGCGGTTCCTGAGGCGGACGAGGCCGTTGTAGGTCACGATCACCCACAGGAGCAGGAGCACCGCGACGGCGATCAGGACGATCGTGATCATGCGCCACCCATCATACGGGAGACGTCCCGGCGATGGCCGAGCGGTACAGGTCGACGTAGCGCTCGGCCAGGGCGTCCATGGAGAAGGTGGCGGCCCGGGCGTCGCCGGCCGCGGCGAGGCAGGCGGCCAGGCCCGGGTCCTCCAGCACCCGCCGCAGGGCCGCGCCCAGGGCCCCGGAGTCGCCCGGGGGCACGAGGATGGCGGCGGCGTCACCGTCGCCGATCACGTTGCGGTACCCCGGGATGTCGCTGGCC
The DNA here is from genome assembly GCA_050742435.1 of Acidimicrobiales bacterium. Lineage (GTDB taxonomy): Bacteria > Actinomycetota > Acidimicrobiia > Acidimicrobiales > AC-14 > CADCTB01. Next base: position 4,402 of record JBOGIE010000002.1, read on the forward strand.
ACGATCGGCGTCTCCGCGGCCATGGCCTCCAGGAGGATGATCCCGAACGACTCCCCCCGCAGCGACGGCGCGCACAGGACGTCGGCGCCGCGCAGGCGGCGGATCTTCTCCTCCTCGTCGATGCGGCCCAGCCACTCCACCCGCCCGTCGCCGGCGGCCGCCGCCTTCAGCCGGGCGGTGTCGGGGCCGTCGCTGGCCACCCAGATCCGGGCGTGGGCGGGCAGGGCGGGCAGGGCCTTGACGAGGACGTCGAGTCCCTTGCGCTCCTCGTGCCGGGAGAGGAAGAGCACGGTGGGGCCCTCGGTGGGCCAGGGGGTGGCCTTGGTGAAGCGCTCCACGTCGATCCCGTTGTGGAGGAGGACGTACTCGCCGCCCAGGTGGCGGGCGGCCAGGTCACGGGCGTCCTCGGACACCGCGCAGCGGATGGCCAGCCGGCCGGCCAGCCAGCGGGTGAGGGGCGCCAGCCACCGGTAGGCGGCACTGGTGCCGGCGGCGTGGAAGGTCCCCACCATGGGGGCGCTGCTGTACACCAGCGTGGTGACCGTGCAACCGGGGGCGATCGGCTCGTGGAGGTGGACGACGTCGAACTCCTCGGCCCGCAGGGCGGAGATGGTGCGCAGGGCGTTGGAGGGGTCGGGGGCGACGGGGGCCATCGACCCGTTGGCCGCGGTCGGGATGCTGTTGCCGAGGGGGATGATCCCGACCTCGGGCGGCGCCCCGTCACACGGTCCGAGCACCCGGACCTGGTGGCCCTGGCTGCGCAGGGCCCGGGCCAGGCCCAGGATCTGACCCTGCACGCCACCCGGCAGCGAAACGCTGTACGGGGACATCAGGCCGACACGCACCAGGGGAGCGTACATACTGACCCCCTATGACTTCCGTTCAAGATGCCGGAGACAATCTGACGCGGGCGGAGGCCCAGGACCGCACCACCAAGCTGTCGGGCGTCTCCTACACCGTGGCCCTGGATCTCACCGGCGAGGAGACCTTCACCAGCGAGACGACGGTCCGCTTCCAGGCCAACCTCCACGGCATCAGCACCTTCATCGACCTCGACGCGGCCGGCGTGCGGGAGGCCACGCTGAACGGCAGGGTCATCCCGGTCGAGTCCTACGACCAGGCCCGCAGCCGCCTGCCGCTGCGGGGGCTCTCGGCCAACAACGAGCTCCGCGTCGTCGCCGACTGCAAGTACCAGCACACGGGCGTGGGCATGCACCGCTTCGCCGATCCCACCGACGGCAAGGTGTACCTCCACACCCAGTTCGAGCCCTACGACGCCCACCGCGTCTTCGCCTGCTTCGACCAGCCCGACATGAAGGGCTCCTTCACCCTCACCGTGACCGCGCCGGAGGACTGGACCGTCGTCAGCAACAGCCCGTCGACCAGGGAGGGGAACATCTGGCGCTTCTCCCCCACCCCGGTCATCTCCACCTACCTGGCCGCCATCGTCGCCGGGCCGTACCACGTGGTGACCGACGTCCATGGAGGCGTCAGCGGAGAGCTGCGAGACAAAACAGTCGGGCTGGCCATCTACTGCCGGGAGTCGCTGGCCCAGTACCTCGACGCCGACGAGCTCTTCACCCTCACCAAGCAGGGCCTCGACTTCTTCGAGGAGGAGTTCGACTACCCGTACCCGTTCGCCAAGTACGACCAGCTGTTCGTCCCCGAGTTCAACTTCGGCGCCATGGAGAACCCGGGCTGCGTCACGTTCAACGAGTACATGGTCTTCCGGTCCCGCCAGACCGAGGCGTCGCACGAGGGGCGGGCCAACACCCTGCTCCACGAGATGGCCCACATGTGGTTCGGGGACCTGGTCACCATGCGGTGGTGGGACGACCTGTGGCTCAACGAGAGCTTCGCCACCTACATGGCCACCCACGCCCTGGCCCAGGCCACCCGCTTCCCCGACAGCTGGGTCCGCTTCGCCTCCGGCGTGAAGGCCGGGGCCATGGCTCAGGACCAGATGCCCACCACCCACCCCATCTCGGCCGACATCGTCGACACCGACGCCGTCCGCCTGCACTTCGACGGGATCACCTACCTCAAGGGGGCGTCGACCCTGAAGCAGCTGGTGGCGTGGGTGGGCCAGGACGCCTTCCGGGAGGGCCTCCGCCGGTACTTCGCCCGCCACGAGTGGGGCAACGCCGAGCTCGCCGACTTCCTCTCCACACTGGAGGAGACGAGCGGGCGCAAGCTCTCCCCGTGGTCGGAGGAGTGGCTGGAGACGGCGGGAGTGAACACCCTCCGGGCCGCCACCACCGAGGGCGCGGGCGGCGCCTACGAGTCCTTTGCCATCGTCCAGGACGGCCAACCCGGGCACGACACCCTGCGGTCGCACCGGGTGGCGGTCGGGCTCTACCGGCTGGGCCACGACGGCCTGGTACGGGACCGGCGGGTCGAGCTCGACGTGGTCGGCGGGCGCACCGAGGTCGACGAGTTGGTCGGTGAGGCGCCGCCCGACCTGCTGCTGCTGAACGACGACGACCTCACCTACGCCAAGGTCCGCCTCGACCCCCGGTCGGTCGCCACCCTGACCGGCCACCTCAGCTCCATCGTGGAACCACTGGCCCGCAACCTGTGCTGGGCCGCCACCTGGGACATGGTGCGCGACGCCGAGCTGGCCACCAGGCGCTACGTCGACCTGGTCCTGGCCCACGCGCCGGCCGAGGGCGACGACTCCACGCTCCAGCGCCTGCTGGGGCAGGCGGCGACCGCGGTGGACGTGTACGGCGACCCCGGGAACCGGCACGCGGCCCGGGCCACCCTGGCCGCGGCCGCCCGTTCCGGCCTGGCCGGCTCCGAGCCGGGCACCGACCGCCAGCTGATCTGGGCCCGCCACTTCCTGTCGGTCGCCGACTCGCCGGACGACCTGGGCTACGCCCGGGCCCTGCTGGACGGCCGCGAAGAGGTGCCGGGCCTGGCCGTCGACACCGACCTCCGCTGGCAGATCGTCATGACCCTGGCCTCGGTCGCCGCCGACGACGGCGGCGCCCTCATCGAGGCCGAGCTGGAACGCGACCCGACCGACATCGGCCACCGCCGGGCGTTCGCAGCACAGGCGTCCCGCCCTACCGAGCCAGCCAAGGCCCAGGCATGGGACTGGTTGGTCAGCGACGTTGAGCTGCCTCTTGCCACCCTCCGGGCGATTGCCGGGGCCTTCCACGTGACCGGGCAGGACCCGCTGCTCGAACCGTACGTCGACCGGTACTTCGGCAGCATCAGCCGCATCTGGGAGAAGCGCACCCGGGACGAGGCCCTCAGCCTGGTGCGTGGCCTGTACCCGAACACCCTCATCGGGTCGCGGGTGGTCGACGCCACCGGCCAGGCCCTGGCCGACGACACCCTGCCCGGGCCGTTGCGCCGCATCCTCATGGAGAGCAAGGACTCCATGGAACGGGCCATCAGGGCCCGCGCCGCAGACGTGCCCATCTAGGGCGTCACCGCCGTGAGCGTGCGGTGCACAGTGGCCCCGGGGCCGATCGCCGCGGTCGTGGCCGAGGCCATCGCCTCGGCCGGCGGGGAGCTGGTCGAGCCGGATGACGCCGAGGCGCTGATCTGGACCGACCCGCTCGACGCCGGGAGGCTCAGCGGGCTGCTCGCCGGCCGGCCGGGCATCCGGTGGGTGCAGCTGCCGTTCGCCGGCGTCGACCGGTTCGCCGCCCTGTTCGAGGACGGCCGGACGTGGACGAGCACCAAGGGCGCCTACTCGGAGCCGGTGGCCGAGCACGCCCTGGCTCTGGGCCTGGCCGGGTTGCGCCAGCTCCCCCGCCGGGCCAGGGCCCGGGCGTGGGGGGCGCAGGCCGGCCTGCGCCTGGCCGGCGGTCGGGTAACGATTCTGGGCGGCGGGGGGATCACCGAGGCCCTGCTCCGGCTGCTCGCCCCGTTCGAGGTGGAGGCCACCGTCGTGCGCCGCCACGTCGCCCCGGTGCCGGGTGCCGCCCAGGTGGTCGGGCCGGACGGGCTGCACGCCGCGCTCGCCGGTGCTCGCCTCGTCGTCCTGGCCCTGGCCCTCACGCCGGAGACGACCGGCGTGATGGGCGCCGCCGAGTTCGAGCGGATGGGGCCGGACGCCTGGCTGGTGAACGTCGGTCGAGGCGGCCACGTGAACACCGACGACCTGGTGACCGCCCTGCGGGCCGGCGCCATCGGCGGCGCGGCCCTCGACGTGACCGATCCTGAGCCGCTGCCCGCCGGCCACCCGCTCTGGGCGTTGGACAACTGCCTGATCACGCCGCACACCGCCAACACCTGGCAGATGGCCGAGCCCCTGTTCGCCGAGCGGATCGGGGCCAACGTCCGCCGGTGGCAGGCCGAGGAGCCGCTCCTGGGCGAGGTGGACCCGTCGCTGGGCTACTGAACCGGGGGCTTGCGGAGGCGGAAGTCGATGAACCCGGGTTCGCGGAGCAGCTTGGCGTAGTCGTCCGGGAAGCGGTCGGCCATCCCGGGGCTCGGCCGCGGCTCGACCAGCCGCTCGATCAGAAAGCCGGCCTGGGCGAACTCGTCGCACGTCGCCGACAGGGGCTGGCGCCAGTAGTCGACCCGCCAACTCCCCTGCCAGATCTCGTGGACCTTCTCGACGGTGAAGTAGCTGCCGCCAAGGCGGATCCAGTCCGAGGTGGGATGGTGGGTCGAGACCACCAGGAAGCCACCGGGCCGCAGGGCGCGCTGGATCTGGCGGAGGGCGGCGACCCGGTCGTCGACATGGTGGATGACGAGAGCCAGCAGGGCCCCGTCGACGCTTGCCTCCTCCAGCCAGTCGAGCGGTTCTCCCAGCCGGTGGGCACGGAACGTCGCCCCGGACGGGACCCGGCGGCCGGCCAGTCGCACCATCTCGGGGCTGGCGTCGAAGCCGACGACCTGGGCCGCGCCCCGGGCGACCAGCTCCGCGGCGTAGAAACCGGGGCCGCAGCCGGCGTCGAGGAGCCGGAGGCCGGCGACGTCGCCCATGAGGTCGAGGACCGCCGGCCGGTCGTACAGGGCGTTGTAGGCGCCGGCTTCTGCGTGGCGCTCGTAGTCCCCGGCGAAGTCTTCGAAGCTCCCGGTGCTCACCAGGTCAGGTGGCGAACACCCCGCCGCCCACCGGCTCTATGCCCAGGTCCCGGTAGGTGAGGACAGGGACGTAGGGAACGCCCGCGGCCTCGAACTTCGGTCGCGCCGTCTCGCCCCGGTCCAGGAGGGTGACGGCACCCGTGACGGTGGCGCCCAGGCCACGGACCACCTCGTAGGCGTCGAGGATCGACGTCCCGGTGGTCACCACGTCGTCGACCAGCAGGACCTTCACCCCTTCGCCGACATCGGCGCCTTCCACCCGCCTGTTGGTGCCCCGGCCCTTGGCCGCCTTACGGACGACGAACCACCTGCGCCGGGCGAGCACCGCCATGACGTGGGCGAACTGGTCGGCGCCGAGGGTCATGCCGCCGACCGCGTCGAACTCGATCCCACCGGCCGCCTCCAGCATCGCCCGGCACGCCGTCTCCAAGTCGGCACCGTCCTGCAGGGCCCGCTTGGCGTCGACAAAGTCACGGCTCCAGTCGCCGGACGCCAGCTGCACGGGCTCGGGCAGCCGCAGATGGCCGTTGGCCTTGACGATGCTGCAGACCTGCTCACGGAGCGACAGTGGGAACTCTCCGATCGGTGGGGTGGCGTGGGTGCATGGTCCCACGCCGGACGGCTAGGAGGAGGCGGCCCGCCGGCGGAGCGGCGGCAAGACCGGAGGCGGGTTGCGCCGAGGAGGAAGCTCGGCCAGCAGCTCGGTGGTGGCGGCGGCGATCCGTTCGATGGCCCGGTCGATGGCGGGCGACGCCATCTGGCCGGCGGAGGTGATGGACGCCACCTTGCGTACGTACTGGCGGGCCGCCGACTCGACCTCCTCGGCGGTGGGGGGCGGTTCGAGGCCGCGCAGCGGTGTGATGTTCCGGCACATGCCCCCGACGATAGGGCGACGCCGCCGCCAAGCGGGCTTCCCCCCTCAGCTCGGCCGGTAGGGCCCCTCAGAGGACCCGCCGCCCTTCGGCTCGGACTCCTCCTCGTCCGCCGACGTGTCCCCCTCGGGCTGGGCCGTCCCTTCGGTCTCCTCCTTGCCCTCGGGCTCGGACTGCTCGTCGTCCTGGGGCTCGGGCTCGGTCTCCTCCCCGTCGTCGGGCTCGGGCTGGTCCTCGTCACCGCCGGATTCGTCATCGCCCTCGGGCTCGCCGTCCTGGGGCTCGGACTCGGTCTCCTCCCCGTCGTCGGGCTCCTCCTGGTCGTCGTCGCCCTCAGGTGCGGACGGGGTCGCCGTCCGCTCGGCCTTGCTCTGGCCTGAGACGGGCCGGTACGGGCCCTCGCTGCTCCCACCCTGGGGCGCCGGCTCCTCCTCCTCGTCCTCCTCGTCGTCGGAGTCCTCGTCGTCGGAGTCCTCGTCGTCGTCATCGTCGTCGTCGGAGTCGTCGGAGTCGTCGGAGTCGTCGGAGTCCTCGTCCTCGTCCTCGTCGTCGTCCTCGTCGTCGTCTTCGTCTTGGTCGTCGGAGCCCCCGTCGCCGGAGTCCTCGTCCTCCTCGTCCGCCTCGTCGCCGGAGTCGCCGTCCTGGCCCTCGTCCTCAGAACCGGACTCCGCCTCGTCGGTGCCACCATCCTGCTCGTCGTCCTCGGGCGGGCCCTTCGCCTCGTCGTCGTCCTCGGGCGGCCCGCTGGCGCTGCGGTCCCGGGCGCCGCCCCCACCCGACGTGGGCCGGTAGGGCGCGTCGCTGCTCCCCCCTTGGGGCTCCGGCTGGTCCTCGCCGGCGTCCTGCGTCGTGTCCGACACGTGTTCCTCCCCTGTCCGCGGAGGGGACGCTTCCCCGCCTGCGTCTGCGGGAGAATAACGCCCGCGAGCGGCGGTCAAGCGCCTTCGAACGAGCGGCCGAGCACGGCACCGTCGCGCAGCACGGAAACCGGACCGTCCTCGCTCACGGCGATCACCGTGGCCAGCGGGTCGTCGTAGCTGTAACGGCGGCCGGACGTGTGCCTGGTGCCGTGCAATGCCTCGACCGTCTCCTCGGCGTCGGTGCTCGGCACCAGCCGGACGCCGAGCTGTCGGAGCACGCCCTCGGCGTCGAAGATGGCCGCGCCGTCGATCTGGGCCAGCGCGTGCCGGAGCGGTGCGAGGTGGGTGGCCTGGCGGATCCGGAGGCGGGGCGGCGTGGGAAGGCGTTCCTCGACCCTGGGCCCCGTACCGCTCTCCTCAGACCGGTAGACCAGCAGGGCGCCGATCCCCCTCGACCCGAGGTCGTGGACCGCGAACTCGAGCAGCGCCTCGAGCACCTGGGGGTTCCCGTGCTCGGTGCTGGCGGTGACGGTGTCGATCCAGCTGCTGACCGGAGGCTCGTGGTGCCAGTTGAAGATCTGCCAGCGGAGGACGCCGAAACTCCCGACCACGCGGACCCAACCGGCCGGATGGCGCTGGACGATGGTGGCATCGAGCACCTCGGCCAGTACGACGAGGTCACGCTCGGAGCCGGCGGGGCGGTCGAACACCATCCATTCAGTCGTGCCGTCGGTGCGGCGCAGGAGCCAGCTGGAGAGCCCGTCGGCGAACCGGCGGGCGGCGGCGAGGGGCTGATCCTCGACAGGGGCACGGCTGATGTCCAGGTCCACCCCGGCCGACCACCCCTCCGGATCGGTCCGGGGCTCGATGATCGTTCCGGTGCTGGCGACCCGTCGCTCGTGGAGGGCCGGACGAAGGGCGGCGTCGACCTCCTGGACCAGCAGTTCCCGGAAGGCGTCCGTTCCCTCCGGCCGCAGTCCGCTCTCTTCGAGCTCCTCGGCGAGCCGCCGCAGTCGTGCCGGTGAGGCGTCTGACATGGTGCCCGGACGGTACCGCCCCGCCCGGAGCTGCTGTAACGGCGGTCCGGGATCCCGGACGGAACCGGCATGTTGCCGTCAACCTCGACGCGGGACGACCGGCTGCTGGCTCCGACGAGGTGGGTCTCCACCGGAGTGGTGCCCGTCCTGGTCGCCGCGTTCGTCATCCTCTACCTGTTCCCCGGCTCCACCATGCGCCTGTGGGGATGGATGGTCTGCCCGCACATGTCCGCCTACGTCATCGGCGGTGGCTACCTCTCCGGTGCCTACTTCTTCGCCCGGACATCCCGATCACGCGCCTGGCACCGGGTCGGCGTGGGGTTCGTCGCCACGACCGTCTTCAGCGCCGTGCTCCTGCTGGTCACCGCCCTGCACTGGGACGTCTTCAACCACGACCACGTGTCCTTCTGGGCCTGGATGGTGCTGTACGTCAGCACGCCCGTGCTGCTGCCGGTGTTGTGGGCGAGCAACCGGCGCACCGACCCGATCGTGCCGGCGGGCGACGACGTCGTCGTGCCCCGTCCCCTGCGGCTGCTCGTGGGCGCCGGCGGCACGGGGCAGCTCCTCTTCGCCGGCTGGATACTGCTCTGGCCCGACGCCGCCGCCGGCGTCTGGCCGTGGGCCACCGACGTCGCCACACTGCGGGTGATCAGCGCCTTCGTCGCCTTTCCCGCGGTCACGTGGCTGTGGTTCCTGTTCGAGGACCGGTGGAGCGCGTTCCGGATCACCCAGCAGACCGCCACCCTCGGCCTCGTGCTCCTCGCCGTCGGGGCGCTGCGGGCCCGCAGCGAGTTCACCGCCGACGGACGCTTCCTGCTGTACGTCGCCGCCCTGGGCGTCGCCCTGGCGCTGAACGTGGCGCTCTACGTCGCCATGGAGCGGCGGGCCCGCCGCACCGACCGGTCAGCGGCGGGACGGGTGTCGCTTGACGTACTCGTCGGCCAGCGGAGCCGGGGCGCAGGCCAGCCAACCATCGACGAGGGCTTCACGCACCGCTCGCTTGGTGACCTCGTTCAGCTGGATGAGCACGGCGGCGTAGCCGTCGAAGTGCGGGATGGTGAAGAAGGCCTTGGGCTGGGCGGCGAGCACCGCCTCCTTCTCGCCGAGGTCCTCGACCCGCACGGCGAGGATCGGGCCGTCCGGTGGCGTGGCATCACCGAACCGCCGGATGTCCGCCTTGCTGAACCGCCGTTCCCAGGCGAAGGCCTTGCCGGCGACCGACCACGTGCGGTGGCCGTGGCGCTGGCCCTCGGTGACCTCGGGCAGGTCGAGTGCCATCCGGGTCACCTCGTCGACCGTCACCATGCCCGGGACGGTACGTCCGCAGACGTCCGCTCCGCCCAGTAGCAGTCGACCCGGTACGGTACCCGCAGCTCCCGGCGGCCCCGGGTCTCCGGATGGGTGGCCAGCACCCTCCGCACCTCGGCCAGGACCTCGCCCTGGCCGCGGGCATCCAGGGCGGCGACGTAGCTGACGCCCCGGAACCGGTCGACCATGCCCGCCGGTGTCGTGACCTGCTCGTGGTGGAACGTCGCCGGGTGCAGCGGTCCGAACCCTGGTCGGTCCACGAGGACGGCGTCGGGCCGGTTGTCGTGGTCGCGCCATGGCGCGTCCCGCTCCACCCGGTCGAGGATCGCCCACACCTGCCTGACCCAGTCGACCGAGCGGTCCCGGGCGTTCCAGACGATGCCGACCCGCCCGCCCGGGCGAAGTACCCGGGCAAGCTCGGCGAAGGCGGTCCCGGCGTCGAACCAGTGGAAGGCCTGGGCGACGCAGACCGCGTCGACCGAGGAGTCGCGCAGCGGCATGGCCTCGGCCGTTCCGGCCACGAGGGGCACGGTGGAAAGTGACCGCCGGAGAACCGCCCGCATGCCGAGCACCGGCTCGACGGCCACGACGAACGCCCCGGTCGGCACCAGCAGGCGGGTGAGCTTCCCCGTGCCCGCGGCCAGATCGATGACGGTGGCCCCCGGGCGCATCCCGAGGTTCCCGACCAGCCAGTCGACGGCAGCAGGCGGATAGGACGGCCGGGTGCTCTCGTAGGTCTCGGCTTCTCGCCCGAACCCGAGCTTGGCCACGTCGTGGACCATGCGCCCCAGTGTGGCCGCGACGATCCCCTATCCGGGCTCGAGCCCGCACCACCGGCAGCGGCGCTCGACGAAGACGACCGTGCTGCCGAGCTGCATGGTGTGCCCACCCCGGATCTCGTGGCGCCCGAACCGGCAGCGCAGCCGGTGCCAGACGTCACTGGCGTCCCGGTCGCTGTAGGACCACGGAAGGCGCAGGTGGGTGACGAACGGCCCGCGCTCCCGGGGCGGCCTCCGGCGGGCGGCCGGGGTGCGGGCGGGCGGCGGGACGCCCTGCCGCATCCGTTCCGCCTCGCGGGCCACCCCGAACGTCGGCGCGTGGTTGAACAGGTAGCGCTGCTCGGGCGCCGGCTCTACCCACAGCTCGGGGTGTTCCGCCATCATCCACAACTTCGCACCGACACGCCGTCGCCGCAATGGATGACTCGGACACTTAGCGCCCTGCCCGGCCCTTCGTGACAGGTTGGTGGACATGCGCTTCGGGCTGTCGATCCCCAACTTCGCCGATCCCCAGCGCCTGCTCGACGTGGCTCGGGCGGCCGACGCCTCGGGCTGGGACGGCTTCTTCCTCTGGGACCACATCGTGGTGAGCCGGGCCCAGCCGGTCCCGGTCGTCGAGCCCTGGACCGTCCTGGCCGCGGCGGCGACGGCCACCACCCAGGTCCGGCTGGGGACCCTCGTCACACCGCTCCCCCGCCGGCGGCCGTGGGTCCTGGCCCGTCAGGTGACGACCGTCGACCACCTTTCCGGCGGCCGGGCCGTGCTCGGGGTGGGGCTCGGTGTGCCGCCCGAGGAGGAGTACGGCGCCCTCGGCGAGCCGGCCGACCCCAAGGAGCACGCCCTGCTCCTCGACGAGGGCCTGGATGTCCTGGCCGCGCTGTGGTCCGGCCAGCAGGTGGAGCATCACGGCCGGCGACATCGGCTCGACGGGGTGACGTTCCTCCCCGCTCCGGTCCAGCGTCCTCGCGTGCCGATCTGGACGGCGACGTCGCTGCCGGCGCGGGCGGGGCTCCGGCGGGCCGCCCGCTGGGACGGCGTCGCCCCGATCTACTCCGACGGCTCGGTCCTCCGACCCGTGACGCCCGACGAGCTCGCCTCCCTCGTCGCCGAGGTCGGCGAGCGACGAGTTGAGGAGCAACCGCTCGACGTCGTCGTCTGGGTCGTTGCGCCGGACGCCGCCACCCGGCGGGCCTACGAGGAGGCGGGCGCCACCTGGCTGGTCGAAGGCCCGGCGCCCGGCCCGGACTGGCTCGAGTCGGCCATGGCTCTGGCGTCCTCGAGCCCGCCCGGGTAACGACGGTTGAGGCTCGCGACGGGCCGGGTGACCCAGTCGTCAGGGGATGGGGATGGGCGTGATGCCGACCCGTGAGATGCGGGCCGTGGACAGGCTCTGGTAGGTCGGCTGGTAGTCGAAGGTCCGGGTGGTGAGGTAGTCCCCGCTCTTGACGTACGTCTCACTGGCGCTACTGGGCGCGGCGCCCAGCACGGTGAGAGCAACGGTGAGGAGCAGCCCGGCGAACCCGGCCCGGCGCTTGGCGATGTGCATGTTGTTGGTCATGCCCTTGTTGTCCGCCGGCAGCCGATTCCGTTACGGGATGGCGGCTTCCGGCGCCGGCGGGGAGCGGGGCCGGCGTCGACCTGCCGGTGCGACGATGTGGTCGACACGCCGTCGCGCACGGCAGCCTCGCCGCGGAGGATGTCGTCGCGGTCGATGTCGGCGCGTGATGCGCTCGGTGGTCTGGCCGGTGCAGTCGGCCAAAATCTCGATCATCAGCCGGCGCATATCCACCATCTCCCGCACCGCGATCTCCATGTCGGTCGACTGCCCGGCGTTCGGGAGGTCCGCTACCGGGCGACGCCCGAGCCGCTGGCCGACGCCGTGGCCTGGATGCTCGACACCGGCACGCGCTGGGACCGCCGCCTCCAGCGCCTGCGGGCGCAGGTGGAGTCCGGTACGACCCGCTGAGCGGTGCCCGCCAGGGATGCGGACGCATCGCAGCAGGGGATCCGGGCGGGCGCGGGGTGGCGGTCCCGCCGGTCGTCGAGCTCGACCAGCCCGACGGCCGATGCCAGCCACAGGAGGGGCCAGATCGGGTCAAGGCGCCCGGTGCGGGCGGCGGCCGGGTGGGCGTGGTGGGAGTTGTGGTAGCCGTGACCGAGCAGGGGGATGGCGAGCCAGGCGATGTCGTAGCCGGAATGGTCGGGATGCGGCTTGCGCCCGTAGAGGTGCCCGACCGTGTTGACCATGCCCATGATCCCCAGGTAGCAGACGAGGTGGACCACGAGCATCGTGAGGACCTGACCCAGCCCGAACAGCACGAAGTAGAAGGCGACGAGCAGGCTGCGGAGGAGGAGGATAGGCACGCCCTTCGGCCTGTCGCGCGGCACCCGCCGCTTGGCCACGGCGAACAGGTAGGCCGAGCCGAGCAGGACCGTCCACGGTGGACGCAACACGGGTGAGTGGGGGTCGAGCGGCGTGTCCGCGTACCGGTGGTGCAGCCGGTGGACGGCGGCCCACGACTCGGGGTCCGTGCCCACGATGACCCGGAAGTAGGTGTCGAGGACCGACGCCAGGCGGGGGTGCACCTGGAACGCCCGGTGGGCCAGACATCGGTGGCAGTAGATCTCCGTGACCAGCGCCGTGACGACAGCCGAACAGAAGCCGATGACCACTCCGATGGGCACGGCGCATCGTAGGGACACGGCGACGGCGCAGGCCAGTGGGTCGCCGGCGACGGCCATGAACACCACGGCCGGAGCCTCCATGCCCCCACGGCGCCGAGGCCGGCCTCGGTACGCAGGCGCTCCCGTAGGTGTCCGATGGCCAGGGCCGAGTCATCACGCGTTCCCGCTACAGGGCACGCCGTACCGCCTCCATCCGTGCCAGGGCCAGGTCCGTCGCCACACAGGGTCTCGCCGCCTCCACAAGCGCGGTCGCCTCGTCGACAAGCGAGACCTCGCCCCCGGCGAGCTCGGCCAGCAGCTCCAGCAACAACGGCTCGGGCAAGAGGGACGGTGCTTGCGACGGCGGCAGGAGCGCAGTCCAAACCAGCTGGTGGGGCACGTAGCCCCAGTCGTGGCAGAGTCCGGCCCACGTCACCACCACAATCGCCGTCCCTACAACCGCCCCGACGGTGGAGAGTGGTCCCACCAGCGGTGCCGTCAGAAGCACGACGAAGGTGGCGGCCGGTATCCCCCAGAGGACAGGGACTCGCCGGCGTCGACCGCTTCGGACGGACGAGAGACGGTCGGGCAGTCCGTGACCCCGCGGGCCGAGGCGCTCCACCGCCAGCTCCAGCTGCCATCGGTCTCTGACGGTGCTGCGCACGACGGCGCGGGCCAAGATCTCCGTGCCGGGACGGGCGTCCGACATGGTGGCGAGGTCGGCGGCGACGAGACGTTCCAGCATCCCGGTGTCGGTCGGCCCCCCTGGCGCGTGAAGCGCCCACACCGCCAGGCGCTCGACCCGCGTGCGCCGGCTCTGGTGCCTCCGATGAGCGATGGCGAATCCCGCTCCCATCAGCGCGGCAGGGACCACCAGGGGACCCAGTCGCCGCGCGGCAACAAGCAGCACCAACGCCAAGGCGACGGCAAGAGAGGCGGTGATGGACGTCGTGGGACAGACCAGATCCGACCGGCGTTCCGCTTCGGCCGGACGGTAGCGAACCCGTGCGGGCTCGAGCCGCTTCTGGTTGTGTCGGTTCGGGCGGAGCCTCACGGGGCGGCAACTCCTCGCGTCGAGGAAACTGCCGACCAGGCTTCCCGGCTCTCCGCGCCCACCCTACCGCGGGCCGCCGTCGGCCTTGACCCGTCGCGCCAACGAAAACGACGGCCGCGGACGGCCATGGCGGACCGCGCCCCCCGAATGCGCCTCGCCCGAACAGCGGCCAGCCGGAACCGTCATCGAACCGCAACACGATCGAGATGGCGCCGCGAGACGGAGCGCCAACACTGGCATGATGGCAGCCGTTCGCAACCAGACCGCGTTCCGAATCACCATCGGGGGCGGCCCGACGCGTGCGTCGTCGGTGCCGAGGCAATCTCGAGTCCTTCAGCGCCACCGGCCTGTTCACCCGGCTGATCCCCGGGCGCCCTTCGCCGGACCGGCTCCTGAATGACCGAACGCGCCGACGACGCAGCCCGTCTGCCGGGGCCGGACGACCCAGCTGTCGAGGAGGTCGTCATGCTCACCTTCGACGTAGTCGACGACGCCCGCCGGACCCTCGGGGCGCTGCACCGCCTTCACGAGGCCGGGCACATCCGCCTCAGCGCCGCCGCCGTCGTGGGCCGACGCACCGACGGGCGGGCGTTCGCCGTCGAGCAACCGGGGCACCCGGTGGCGGGGAACGCGACCGGCCGCCCCGCCGATGTGGCCCAGCTTCTCAACGGTCCCTACGGCGTGGTGCTCGAGCACGCCCCGGATGCGCTGGTCGGCTCGCTCGTCGACATCGCCGACGTCGAGAAGTCGCACCAGCTCCTTCGGTGCTTCGGGAACGAAGTGCCGCCCGGGCGGATCTCCACCATCGCACTCGTCGCCGAGACGACGCCGGACGCGATCGAAGCGGTGAGGGGGCCCGGTGACGCGGTGCTCATCAGGAAGTCGCGCCAGCTCGTCGAGGCGGAGATCGGCAGCGACCACGGACCGTCCGTCGGAGCCGGTGCGGCGGCCGAGGAGGCCCGCAGGCGCCGGCGGTGGTTCCGGTGGCGCAGGCGCTGAGGGCGGCTACACCGGAGTGAAATCCCGGCTGGCGATGAAGGGCGGGCGGCGGTCCGGCGCCGAGAACGGTTCGACGGGGACGTTCTCGATGCTGTTGTAGACCAGGAAGACGTTGCTACGCGGGTGCGCCGAGATGTTGCTCCCCGAGCCGTGCATCGAATTGCAGTCGAAGATGGTGACGCCGCCCGCGTCTCCGGTCAACATGCGGATCCCCCCCCGCCGCCTCGGTCAGCCGCCGCAGGCTGTCGTCGTCGGGCGTGCCGATCTCCTGGCTGCGCAGCGACTCCCGGAAGTGGTCTGCGGGCGTCTGACCCACGCAGGACACAAAGGTGTGATGGGACCCGGGAATGATCATGAGCGGGCCGTTGACGGCAAGGTTCTCGGTCAAGGCGATCGAGAAACTGACGGTGCGCATGGCGGGGAGTCCGTCCTCGGCGTGCCAGGTCTCGAAGTCGGAATGCCAGTAGAAGCCTTCGCCGCCGAAGGCCGGCTTGTAGTTCACCCGGCTCTGGTGGACGTAGACGTCGGAGCCGAGGATCTGGCGGGCGACCTCGGCGAGCCTGGGATCGGCGGCCAGCTTACGGAACAGCTCGCTGACCCCGTGGATCTCGAACACCGAGCGGACGACGTCACCCGCCGGCTCGATGATCACGCGCCCCGAGCGACGCAGGTCCGGCCGCTCGGCCAACATCCGCATCTCCTCCTGGAGCTCGGCCACCTCGGCGGGGCTGAACACGTTGGGGAAGTGGAGGAAACCTTCGTCCTCGAAGGCGGCGAGTTGGCCGCCGCTGAGCGGCCCTGCATCGGCCGACCCGCAAACGACGGGATCGAGGCGCGCCATGAGCACGGGTGCCGGGCCGAGACGGGTCGGGTAGCGATCCGGGACACCCGATGCCGACACACGGGGGTATCCGCCGGCGGCGTCGTGGACCTCGCCGCCGGCGAGCGGAGGCGTGAACACGCACAGCATGCGCAGATCCGTGTTCGCCCGTAGCTGGTGGCGCTCATGCTCGTCGACCACGTAAAGCAGCCCGGGACGGACCGCCCACCGCTCGCCAGAACTCAGGTCCTGCATCTCCCCCTCCCCCGACAGGCAGTACACCGCCTCGATGTGATGGCGGTACTCCATCGTCGTGGTCGTGCCCGCGAAGAGGGTCGTGTCGTGCAGGGAGAAGTCCGTTCCGTCGCGAGCCAGGAGCAGTCGATGGCTGACGAAGGTCGGAGCTTGCACGGCGCGGTCGGTGTCCTGGACTTCCTCGAGCGTTCTGACGATCACCGATGCCCCCTCACACGGTTGCCAGTGACGCCAGCTCGGCGCGGGGCGCCACCCCCAGCACGTCGGCGATGGAGAGGTCGAGCACGTGCAGCCCTTCCTCGAGGTCGTCGTCGTCGATGACGAGGGGCGGGAGGAGCTTGATGGTCTGGCCATGAATTCCGGACGTCTCGACGATCACGGCACGGTCGAAGGCCGCCCTGGCCACCTTGGCGGCCAGCGGCGACGGGTCGCATGCGATGCCCTGGACCATCCCTCTGCCCCGGACCGCGCCGCCTACCTCAGGATAGGCCTGAACCAGCCGATCGAGCGCGGCCTCCATCCGCCCCTCTTTCCGGGCCACCTCCTTGGTCAGGTTGCCGGTCGTCCAGAAGGTCTCCAATGCCGCCGTGGCGGTGACGAAGGCCGGGTTGTGCCCCCGGAAGGTGCCGTTGTGCTCGCCTGGTGACCACACGTCGATTTCCGGGCGGATGAGCGTCACGGCCAGGGGCAGGCCGTAGCCGCTCAACGACTTGGAGAGGCAGACGATGTCCGGCACGACCCCCGCCTGCTCGAAGCTGAAGAAGGGCCCCGTCCGGCCGTTGCCCACCTGGATGTCGTCGACGATCAGCAGCACGTCGTAGCGGCGGCACAGGTCGGCGAGGCGCTGAAGCCATCCCACCGATGCCACGTTGATCCCGCCCTCGGCCTGCACCGTCTCGACGATCGCGGCCGCCGGGCGGTCGAACCCGCTCCCCCCGTCCTCGATCATCGCTTCGAACACTCGAAGCGTGTCAATCCCCTCGCCCAGGTACCCGTCGAACGGCATGCTGACGGCAGAGGCCAGGGGGAGCCCCGCACCATTGCGCTTCGCCGAGTTGCCGGTGACCGCGAGCGAGCCCAGGGTCATGCCGTGGAAGGAGTTGGTGAAGCTCACGATGCGCTCGCGCCCGGTGACCTTCCGGGCCAGTTTGAGCGCCGCCTCGACGGCGTTCGTCCCGGTGGGCCCTGTGAACTGCACCTTGTACTCGAGACCGCGCGGCTGGAGGATCACTCGCTCCAAGGTGTCGAGGAATCGTTCCTTGGCGACCGTGGCCATGTCGAGGCTGTGCACGATCCCGTCCCCGGCGAGGTAGTCCATCACCGCCGACTTGAGGACGGGATGGTTGTGCCCGTAGTTGAGCGAGCCTGCCCCGGAGAAGAGGTCGAGGTAGTCGCGGCCGTTCGAATCCCTGAGCCGGGAGCCCTTTGCCGTGACGAAGTCGACGGGCCACTCGCGACAGTAGGCACGGACTTCGGATTCGAGCCGGTTGACGGTGTTCAGGAAGCAGTCTCCTTCTTGATCGGCGCCACGACGCGGGAGGGCCTGGGCGCAGGGGAATGGGTCCGCCGCCGACGGAGAGGTCCGATCCGCAACAGCAGCTCGGCTTCGTGTCCGCCGTCAGGGAATGTGTCCGCCGGGAACATCGTGGAGACGCGGCAGGCGGCGTTGTGATCGCCGGCGAAGGACCCGAAGAGTCGCAGGGACGCAGCGTTGGAGGGGGCAACCGTGGCCTCCAGATGGGTAGCGTCGCGGTTGGCGGGAAGGTCGATCAGGGCGTCCAGTAGCGCCCGACCGATTCCCCGACGGCGCTCGACGGGATCGACGGCGATCTGCCAGACAAACACCGCGTCGTGACCGGTCGGGGGCCGGTAGGCCGACGCGAATGCCACCACCTCGCTGCCGTTCATGGCCACCAGGGACGTGGCGGCGAAGTGCGAACACACCAGGAGGTACGCGTAGGGCGAGTTCTCGTCGATACTCCCGCATGTCCGCGAGAGGCGCCATACGCCGGAGGCGTCCGCGACACATGGTGGCCGCAGCCTCAGGTGTTCCGTTCCCTCAGTGCGGTGGGGATCTGACGTCATGGGAAGAGCAGAGGCGACCCGACCGAGCACTGCCGTGGTTTGGTCGGGGCTGCTGGCGGCCAAGCGCACGCCGGGGCCTTGTCCTGCTCTTGGACCACCTCCTTAAGTTCCGCCCGGCCTGCCCGGGACCGTCGCACGAGGCAACGGCGGTCACGCTAACGGTCTCTGGATGCCGGGTCACGGCTCGTTCCGCAACAGTTACAGTGCCGTTACCGGACCCGACGCGCCCCACCGCTCGTGGCGCCCCTCCGCGAAGCTCCGACCGCCTTTCGGCCGCTCGCGGGTCGATCGCCGTTGCTCGGGTTCCCGCAGCTGAGCAGCGCCTTGGCCACTTCGTCACTCGGCGTTGCCGAGGTAGGGACCAGCCAGCTCGCCCGCATCGTCGAGCATGACCCTCTACCGCCATGAACAACATACCGCGAGGGAGGGGGCTTGCCGCAAGCGACCGAAACGTGCTGACCATGACTCCTTCGCTGAGCCGATCGCGGCCAGAACCGATGAAGCCAGGAGTTGTGGAATGCGTGTGTTGCCTTCGGCAGACGAGCCGAGCGGGAGCGCTGAACCCGTCGAAGAGTTGGCAGGCAGGATGCGGGCGCCGGGCGCTGGCGCGCCGTCGGACTGCGCGAGGTGCCTGTTTGTGTCCGGTGCCACGTTCGCCCGGGAGCGCCGATGACCGAACATGCGGTGGTGATCGCAGGCGGCGGCCCGACCGGCCTGATGTTGGCGGGCGAGCTGGCGTTGGCGGGGATCGACGTCGTCATCGTCGAACGACGCGCCAATCAGGATGTCGACGGATCGCGAGCCGGGGGTCTTCACTCCCGCACCATCGAGGTGCTCGATCAGCGTGGCATCGCGGAGCGGTTCGTCTCGGCGGGGCAGGCACATCCGAAGGCGGGCTACGCCCTGATCTCCTTGGACATCACCGATTTCCCCACCCGCCACAACTACGTACTCGGGCTCCCGCAGAGCCGGTTCGAGCCCATCCTGGCCGACTGGGTCGATGGGCTCGGGGTTCCGATCCTTCGTCGCTGCCAGGTGGTGGGCTTCGCTCAGGACGACAGCGGCGTCGACGTCGAGCTCTCCGGCGACACGTCGCTCCGAGCGCAGTACCTCGTCGGCTGCGACGGAGGCCGCAGCCTGATTCGCAAGGCAGCCGGCATCGATTTCCCCGGGTTGAAGCCCTCGACCAGCTGGATGATCGCCGAAGTCGAGATGGACGAGGAGCCGGAGTCCGGCTTCCGTCGCGACAGCGCCGGGAGGAACCATGCCATCGGTCGGATGGGAGCCGGGGGGCCGATCCGGGTCGTGCTCACTGAACGACACCTCGACCACACCGGCGAGCCGAGCATGGACGAGCTCCGCGAAGCCCTCGTCGCCGTGTACGGGACGGACTACGGGCTTCGCCGCGTCAACTGGATCTCCAGGTTCACCGACATGGCGCGGCAGGCTGCCTCCTACCGCCACGGCCGTGTGCTGTTGGCCGGGGACGCCGCACACGTGCATCCCCCGCAGGGCGGCCAGGGCCTCAACACCGGCGTGCAGGATGCCGTGAACCTGGGATGGAAGCTGGCTCAGGTGGTGAACAAGACATCACCCGACAGCCTCCTCGACACCTACCACGCCGAACGACATCCCGTCGGCGCCCGGGTGTTGCACAACACCATGGCCCAAGTCGCCCTCAGCACCCCCGGGGACCGTCACCAGGCCCTCCGCGACACCATGACCGAACTGCTGGGAATGGACGGGCCGCGCCGGCGCATCGCCGCCATGATCTCCGGTCTCGACATCCACTACGACCTCGGAGAGGGACACGCGCTGCTCGGGCGGCGCATGCCCGACCTCGACGTGCACACCGCCGACGGTCCCGTGCGCGTGTTCACCCTGCTGCACGACGCCCGGCCCGTGCTCCTCAATCTCGGCGAACCCGGCGGCTTCGACGTCTCTCCTTGGGCGGGTCGAGTCCGGTTGGTCGACGCCGAGCACGATGGCGTCTGGGAGCTCCCGGTCCTTGGCGAGGTCGATGCTCCCCCGGCCGTGTTGATCCGACCCGACGGACATGTCGCCTGGGCGGGAGACCTCACGGACCCGGAGCTACCTCGAGCACTTGCGCACTGGTTCGGACCGGCCACTCGGGCTCGTTAGGACGCGACAGCCAAGCGCCATCACGCCCGTCACCGAAGTGATGGCAGGGGGCACGAGAGAACCGATGATCCCGCCCGCCCTCGCCTCCCTGGGCCGGTGACCGGTACGAGCCGGACCTTACCGGTCGAGGGACGTGGCGCCGGTCGGGCAAGGCGGGGCCCCGGTCGTGTTCCCGTTCGTCACGCCTCACTCGGGGCGTCGGGTGGAAGCGCGTGCAGTCGACAGGAGCCGGCAACGTCGTCGGAGTCCCCCATGGAGCGGAAGCCACCTGAGCCGGTGCCGCCGTGCCCCGTCCGCGCTATGGATCAGGAGGCCCCGGGCTGAGCGGTTCTTGTTGTTGGATGCCCTCGACGCAGTAGGCGAGCAGGAGAGCGACGCCGTTGTGCTCAACTCCGAAATGGCGTAGGGGGTCGACGTGGTTGAGCGGGCGGAACACCTCGAGCATCTCAGCCCGGACCTGGGAATCCAGCGGGGTTCCGTCGACATCGGGCTGGCTCTCCAGCTGCGAATCCAGCCAGTCGAACACCGTGCCGTCGTCGACGTGTCCTCGTGTCGATTCGATGCTCAGTAAACGGCCGTGGTCGAGCATGGCGGTGAGCTCGAAGGCCAAGTAGGTGAATCGGGCGATCGGACCGAGGGTCATCGCGTCCACCTCCCGTGGAGAGGCGCCGAGACGACCGTTTGCTGGCATGCACGCGGAAGGCGACCGTGCCGGATGTCCGCCGATCCTGCCCTCACGGGCGCGACAGCCATTTCGTACATCGCCGGACTCCCTCTGGGCTGGGACGTCCCCGGCGGCTGCCGGACAACGACCCGTCCCGGCGCCTGAAGACCTACCCGGGCACGGCGGCGCTGACACTGCGACCGCCGGGCGTCGCGTCCTCTGCGGAGGACGCGGACTCCAGTTCGGTCCCGGCGGACCCCTCTCGACTCCCGCCCGGACCGCCGCCGTCAGGTCGCTGCTCGAACCGCCACGAGGGTCGTACCGGGCGGGATCCCAATCAGCCTGGGTCGATCGGACGGGAGCCGTCCGCGGCCCTGTGCCCGAGTTCGACGCGCTGGCCGCCGAGGGCGAGCACGCGGTCGTCGTGCGTCGCGATGACCATGACCCGATCGCCGTCCATCAGGCCGGCGAGTAGTCCGAGCACGCCGTCGACCTGGGTGTGGTCGAGGTGGGCGGTGGGCTCGTCGGCCAGAAGGAGCAGCGGGTCGTGCACAAGCGCCCGGGCGATGGCGACCCGTTGCTGCTGGCCGCCGGATAGCTCGCCGGGCCGGTGCGTCGCCCGGTGAGACAGCTCGACCCGGTCGAGGAGCTCCGCCGCCCTCGTCGCGGCCTCGGCTCGGGACCGCCCGGCGGCGAGCAGCGGGGCACTCACGTTCTCCGCCGCGCTCAGGCTGGGGACCAGGTTGAACGCCTGGAAGACGATCCCGACCGTGCGCCGGCGGAACAGTGTCCGCTCCTTCCCCGCCAGCTCCGAGACCGTCACGTCGCCGAAGCTGACCGTGCCTCGCGCCGGGGACAGGATGGCGGCCAGGCAGGAGAGCAGCGTCGTCTTCCCACTCCCGCTCGGCCCGAGGAGGAGCGCCAGCGACCCGGCCGGCGCGACCATGTCGAAGCCGTCGAGCGGGCGGGTCACCTCGCCGGCGCCGGACCCGTACTCGACGGTGAGGCCGTCGACGACCAGGTCGGGCATCAGGGGCCCCCGAACGCCGACGCGGGGTCGACCACGATGGCCCGGCGGGCGCCGGCCAGGCTGCCGACCAGGCCGATGACGAGGGCGACCAGCGGCAGCAGGAGCATGGTTCGGGCCGGGAAGGAGATCACGTTCGGGAACAGACCGGCCAGGAGCCGTGAGAGCCCGACGGACACGCCCGCGGACAGGGCGGTGAGCACGAACGCCTCCACGACCAGCGTGCCCACCAGATCCCAGGAGTCGGTGCCGAACGCCTTGAATACGGCGAAGTCCCGCGACCGCTCGAGGGCGGACACGTAGAGCACCGAGCCGACGATGGCGGCGGCGACGATCCAGAGAAAGAAGCGGAGCAGGTCGATGGTCCTGATCGCGCTGTCCAGCGGCCGCTTCAGGTCGGCCCGGGCCTGGCGGACGTCCAGGATCGTCAGCCCGGCCCGCATCGCCTGCGGACGTCCGGAAGCGACGATCGCCGTCGCCGCCGGCGCGCCCGCGAAGACCAGGTCCTGGGCGTCGGCGAGGGTGATGAACATGATGGGCAGGCCGGCCCAGACCGTGGCCCCGCCGACGACGCCCACCACCTCGAACGTGCGGCCCCCGAGGCGCACGATGTCGCCCACGTGGCGGCCGGCCCGGCGGTCGAGGACGGCCTCTCCCTGGCGGATCGCCTGTCGCCCGGTGCGCACCGTGGGCATCCCCAGCCCGCCCGGCCGGGCGCCGATCAGGTACACGTCGGTCACCGGCGAGGAGTCGATGGCGTGGCGGATGGTGACGATCGGGTCGGCGTTCCGCACGCCGGGCAGCCCGTTGACGGCGTCAACCGCGTCCGGGCCCAGCTGGGACACGGTCGTGAACGGCCCGGCCACGCCCTCCCGGACCACGAACGTGTCGCCGCCCAGGGCCCGCACCGTCCGGGCCGTCTCGACGTCGATGCCGTCCCGGAAGCCCGACAGCAGCAGCGTGAGCGCCAGCACGAGCGTGATCGCGCCCACCGCGATCACGAAGCGGCGGCGGCGCCAGCCGAGGTCCCGCCGGCTGGCCAGCCAGATCAGGGACGTCACGCGTCAGGACGCTACCCGGGCGCCACCCGCTCCGCTCGGCGTCGCCGACTCGCGCGTACGGCCAATCACGACAGCGGGAACGGCGACTGCCACCACCACGGCCGATGGTCGACGCTGATCTCGTTCACCCACTTCACCCACCAATAGCCACGCCGGTTCGGAGCCACCAGCCGAGCGGGAAAGCCGTGGCCGCTGGACAGTCGTCGGCCGCCCACCCGAGTGGCGAGAAGTAGCACGGGAGCGTCACGCGTCGGGTACCGCCTTCGGTAGCCGGTGACCGACTGGACCTCGATGCTGCGGCCTTCTGACACACCTGAGGCGGCGAGCAACCGGTCCAACGGAACGCCGGCCCAGCGCTGGCGGGCGTACCACCCTCCCGTGCAGTCGAGCGTGACGACCACCTCCCTGTCGGCCAAGCGCTCGAGCTCGTCGAGGGACCACAGCCGTTCCGCTACCCGCAGACTCCAGACCTCGCCGTCGACGACCGGGACGGTGTCAAAGAGCCACTGCGTCACCGGCATGGCCGCCGGCTGGAACGACCCTCGCTCGAGTGAGCGCGTCGCCGCTCGGCCGGCGTGAGGAAGCGCGAGCGTCGCGACAGTCGAACCGCCGGCCAGCAGCGCGCCTCGCAGGAGGGACCGCCGCGTGAGGTCGGTCCGCCGAGGGCGCACAGGATGGGACGCGACATGCCACAGTGCCAGCGGGAGGGCGACCAGCGCGGAACCGACGTGGAACTGCATGACGAGCGCGAGCCCGGCGTCACGGGCGCCGGCCCGGTGCAGCACGCCCGTGAGGAGCGAGGTCGTTACGAGGAAGACCAGGGCCAACCCGGGTACCGCGGCCGGCACACCCCGCCGCCTGAGTCCCCGCCGGCTCACCATTGCTTTCCACGGCGCCATGATGACGATGGCCACGCCGACACCCCCGTGCACAACGGTCGGCCAACGTCCCCACCCCGAGCCGACCGCCCACATCACCACGCCGCTGACGAGAGCCAGTGCGATCAGCACCAGGAGGACCAGATTCGTCCGGCGACCGGCCACTGCCCCCTATGACACCACGATGCGGCTGCGAAATTGCCGGAGCGCCGCAAGCTCGTCCCGGGATGCGCACGCCGTCGGACACGAAGCGAGCCGGGACAGGTCCGACTCGGTCCCGAACTCGCAGCTCAGAGGCCCTACAACCGGTCTGATGGCCAGTTGGGCTGAAACAGATGCCACTGCTCGGGAGCGGCCCGGATGAGGTCCTCGAGCTCGTGGGCCAGGGCCTGGGTGACGGAGGCCACGTCGCCCTCGAGTGGGACGGGAGGACGGACGACTGCGTGGTGGCCGGGCCCGTCGAAGTACACCGCGGTGGGCAGGAGCGGGACGCCCAGGCGGGAGGCGAGGGTGGCCGGACCGGCCGGGAGGGTGGTCTTCTCCCCGAAGAACTCGACCTGGATGCCGCCACCGCCGATGTCGCGGTCCGACACCAGCGCCACGATCTGGTTGGCCCGGAGGGCCCGTACGACCGACATCCCGGCGGCGCGGCTCAGGGGGATGACGGTGAAGCCCTGGGACCGGCGCAGGTCGGCGAACCACCCGAACAGCTCGGGCGGCTTGAGGGCCTCGACCACGACGGTGAGTGGGAAGCCCTGGCGGACGAACCACGACCCTCCCACCTCCCACCCGCCCACGTGGGGCAGGGCCAGGATGGCGCCCCTGCCCGCCTGGCGCGCCGCCTCGATGTGCTGGAGGCCTTCGATGGTGAAGGTGGCGTCGACCTCCTCGGGCTCCATGGCCGGAAGGCGGAGCGACTCCATCCAGTACCGGGCGTAGGAGGCGAACGCCTCGCGGACCGCCTCCCTGCGAGCCGCTCCCTCGAGGGCGACCCCCCGGGCCCGGGACTGGTGGATGGCGGCGAAGTGGCGGTCGCGGGCCGATCCCGGCGCGGCGAGGACGGCCATGGCCAGGGCCCTCGAGACGGGTATGGCCGAGCGACGGGGCAGGCTGCACGCCGCCCAGGCGGCCACCCGGATGTAGTGGTACAGCCGGCGGTCCCACTCCGCTCCCGCCCGGGCGCGGAGGCGGGCCGGGCGGCCTTCCGGGGTTTCTACGGCCGGGTGCGGGTACGGCGCCAGGTGGCGGGCCGCGACTGGGACGCCCGCCGCCGGGCCCTCCAGCTCCCAGAATCACCGCGGGCGCCGCGCAGCCGGGACCGCTCCCCCGCCGGACCGAACCCGACGGACGGGCGGCGGGCCGACCACCGGGCGGCCAGCCGCTCGCCGGCCGGGCGGCCGGGGACGGTGGCGCTGGCCTGGCGCCACACCATGGCGAAGCGCTGGACGGCGGTGAACAGGGTGAGGGCCAGCATCAGCCACAGCATGGGGACGAGGATGGCGCTGAACAGCAGGCCCAGGCCCACGGCGATCATGCGCTCGGCCCGCTCCATGAGGCCGCCCCGGGCGGTGAAGCCCAGGGACTCGGCCCGGGCCCGCTCGTAGGAGACAAGATTGGACGCGCCGAGGACGGCGAGGGGCAGCAGGGCGGTGTGGGGGCTGGCAGTGGAGGCCAGGTACCAGGCCACGCCACCGAGGACCAGCGTGTCGCTCACCCGGTCGACGACCGAGTCGAAGAAGGCCCCACGGGGCGAGGCGGTGCCCGACGCCTTGGCCACCGCGCCGTCGAGCACGTCGGGGACGGCGGAGGCGGCGAGGAGGCACCAGCCGACGAAGAGCCAGCCGTTGCCGATGGCCACCGCGCACGCGGCCGACAGGACCAGACCCAGGACGGTCAGCTGGTCGGCGCTGATGCCAGCCCGCTTGAGGCCCGTGCCCACCGGCCGCAGGCTGCGCTCGACGCCCGCACGGCACCGCTTGTCGAACAATCGGACTCCTCGAGAAAAGAAATTCTGCCCCTAGAGGCTACCAGGGGAGGTCGGTAGGCTGATGCTTCTCACCCGCACTACCGAGCAGCGAGGCGCCCGTGAAGAGCTTCCCTCCCGCCAAGATCCGCAACGTCGCCCTGGTTGGCCACGGGGGCGCCGGGAAGACGAGCCTGGCCGAGGCCCTGCTTTTCTGCTCGGGAGCCATCAGCCGGATGGGGCGGGTGGAGGACGGTACGACCACGACCGACTTCGACCCGGAAGAGGTCCGGCGCCACCTGTCGCTGTCCCTCGCCCTGGCCCCGTTCGAGCACGACGGGTTCAAGATCAACGTCCTCGACGCCCCCGGCTACGCCGACTTCGTGCACGACATGCACACCGCCCTGCGGGTGGCCGACCTGGCCGTCGTGGTCGTGAGCGCGGTCGAGGGCGTGGAGGTCCAGACGGAGGTGGCCTGGCGGATCGCCAGCGAGCTGGGCGTGCCCCGCATGTTCTTCGTCAACAAGCTGGACCGGGAACGGGCCAGCTTCGATCGCACGCTTGACGAGCTGCGCGACCGCTTCGGCGCCGGCGTCGCCCCCCTGGAGCTGCCCATCGGCGAGGAGTCGTCCTTCCGCGGGGTTGCCGACCTCCTCACCGACACGGCCGTCTTCTACGACGGCGGGCCCCAGGCCACGGTGGGCGACATCCCGGAGGACATGGCCGAGCGGGAGCACCAGGTCCGCGACAACCTGGTCGAGGGCATCGTGGTCGCCGACGACGACCTGATGATGCGGTACCTGGAGGGCGAGACCATCAGCCCCAAGGAGCTCGAGGACACCCTCGCCAAGGGCGTGGCCGAGGCCAGCGTGTTCCCCGTGGCCTGCGGCTCGGCCACCAAGCTCATCGGCATCGACCGCCTGGCCCAGCTCATCGTCGAGGTCGGGCCCTCCCCCCTCGACCGGCCGCCGGTCACCGTCGAGGCCCCGGGCGGTCCCACTGAGGTGACCCCCGACCCCGCCGGCCAGCCCCTCGCCTACGTCTTCCGCACCATCGCCGACCCCTACGTCGGCAAGGTCTCGTTCCTCAGGGTTCTCTCCGGCACTGTCCGGCCCGACAGCGTCCTCACCAACCCCCGCAGCCACACCGACGAGAAGCTCCACGGCCTGTTCACCATGCGGGGCAAGGACCAGGAGGGGCTGAGCGACCTGCCCGCCGGCGACATCGGGGCGGTGGCCAAGCTCTCCGACACGTCCACCGGCGACACGCTGGCGCCCAAGGGCACCCCCGTCGTCGTCCCCCCGCCCGAGCCCCTCGCCCCCGTGCTGACCATCGCCATCCAGCCCAAGTCCAAGGGTGACGAGGACAAGCTGATGACGTCGCTCCACCGCCTCCAGGACGAGGACCAGGCGCTCCAGGTCCGCCGCGACGACGAGACCCACCAGACCCTGCTCTCGGGCATGGGCGACACCCACCTGTCCATCGTCACCGAGCGGCTGCAGCGCAAGTTCGGCGTGGAGGTGCTCACCGAGGACGTCAAGGTCGCCTACCGCGAGACCATCACCGGCACGGCCGAGGCCGAGGGCAAGTACAAGAAGCAGACGGGCGGCCACGGCCAGTTCGGTGTGGCGTTCCTGCGGGTCGAGCCCATGGAGCGCGGCGGCGGCTTCGAGTTCGTGGACCAGATCGTCGGCGGTGCCATCCCCCGCCAGTTCATCCCCGCGGTCGAGAAGGGTGTGCTGGAGACGATGTCGACCGGCGGGGTGTTCGGGTACCCCGTGGTCGACGTCCGGGTCACGGTGTTCGACGGCAAGTTCCACCCGGTCGACTCGTCGGAGATGAGCTTCAAGATGGCCGGCTCGCTCGGTTTCAAGGAGGCGATGTCCAAGGCCCGGCCGGTGCTGCTCGAGCCCGTCTCCCTGCTGGAGGTGACCGTTCCCACCGCCTACCAGGGCGACGTCATGGGCGACCTCAACTCCCGCCGCGGCCGGGTGCAAGGCACCGAGGTGGCCGGTGACGGCGAGCAGATGATCAGCGCCCTGGTGCCCACGTCGGAGGTCCTCCGCTACGCCATCGACCTCCGGTCGCTGACCGGCGGGCGGGGGCGCTTCACCCTCCGTCACGACCACTACGACGTGCTGCCCGCCCACCTGGTCGACAAGGTCGCCAAGGCGAATGCCGAGTGACCAGCCCGGGAGGCCGGTCCACGAACACTGCCCGGTGCGCTGAATGCGGCTTCGTCTACGAGGGCCTGCCCCCGGCTGACGTCCCGGCGGCCATCCGGGCGTTCGCCAAGCGCTACCGCGCCCCGCTCAGCCGCTTCCTTCCCGGTGAGGACGGCGATTCGCTCGTGCGCCAGCGCCCGGCGGCGGGTACGTGGTCGGCGCTCGAGTACGCGGCCCACGTCCGGGACGTGTTCGCCGCCTACGACCGGTGGATCCATCAGTGCCTCGACGAGGAACGCCCCGTGCTCGAAGGGCCGGCCCCGGACGAGGCCGCGAAGCTCCGGCGTTACAACGAGAACGACCCGGGGGCCGTAGCCGACGCCCTGGCCGCCAACGCCGAGCGGCTGGCGGCCACCGTGGAGTCGGTCCCCGACGGCGGTTGGGACCGGGTGGGGTTGCGACGCGACGAGGAGCGCTCGATCCTGTTCACCGCCCGGCGCGCCGTCCACGAGGGCAACCACCATCTGCTCGACATCGGCCGGGGCCTGCGGGCGGTACGCGATCAGCGCAAGGCGGCAACCTGAAGGGCTGGGTCTGCCCGGAGTGCGGGCTCCGGTACGACACCATCTCGCCCCAGGACGCCATCGTGGCCGTGCGATCCTTCCCCCGCAGGTACCGGGCGCTCCTCGTCACGCCTGGATCGGAGGACCGCCCAAGCGCCGTGTTCCGCCGCCGCCCCGACCCCCGCACCTGGTCGGCGCTCGAGTACACCGCCCATGTGGCCGACATGCTCGACCACCTCGGGCCGGCCGTCCGCCGGATCGTGTACGAGGACAAGCCGTCGATCACCTTCTTCGACAACGACGAGCGGGCCGTGGCCAAGGGCTACAACGAGCTGGAACGGGCCGAGGTGCTCGGCTGGTTGGACCTGGCGTGCGGCGAGCTGGCCTCCGTCCTGGAGAACGTGCCGGCCGACGACTGGACGCGCACCGGCCTCCTCGACGCCGGGGAGCGGGACGCCCTGACCGTCGCCCGCAACGGGGTCCACGAGGGGTCCCACCACCTGCGCGACGTGCAGCGCGTCCTCAACCAGGTGCGGGGCCGCCCCGGCTGAGCCTCGCCCTCAGAACCCCGTGCAGCAGTACGGGGCCGGGGCGACGGCGAACATGGCGTCGGCCCGGGCCAGCGCGCCGGGGGTGAGCTCCGACACCAGCCCGGCCCGGGCCACGGTGGTGAAGCGGACGCCGCCGAGGTAGGCGGCGGCGAGCTCGACCACGTCGAGGGCCAGGTCGCCGGGACGGTCGGTGCGCCCGCACACCGCCCCTTCGTCGCCACAGCCAGTGAGCCGGTAGCGGGCGGCTGCCGTGCCCGAACGGTCGACCACGTCGAGCACCACAGTTTCGTCCGATGTGTACGTGCGGGTGCCAAGGGCGGCCTCCACGTCGAGCAGGCGCAGCCACAGCATGTCGTTGCGGCCCCACACTCGCAGGCGGCGCGGGTCGGCGAGCCTCCAGGTGAGCGGCTCGTCGACGGCCACGTTGCCCGCTTTCACCAAGGCCACCAGGTCGACGTTGAAGCAGTACTGCCACAGGCCGGCGCGGACCTCGGGCGTGAGGGCGATCAGCTCCTCCACCTCCAGGGTGTGGCCGGGTACCCCGTCCTCCCAACTGCCGCGGATCCGGTACCTCAGGTAGCCCGAGGGCTCCTGGCCGGGTGCTCCTTCCCACAGCACCGCGAAACGGGCGCTGGCCCCCTCACGCCTGTCCTCACGGTCGGCGAGCCGCCGCGCCCACCACCCACGGGAACGGGACACCTCGCCGGGCTGGAGGCGCCGGTACCGGTCGTGCAGTGGGGGAAGGACTTCGGCCATCTCCGCCGGCTCGAGCATCCGCAACCGGCCGGTGAGCTCGACCGGCCGGCGCAGCGCGGCATGAGGCCGTTGGATCTCGACAGCCTCGGTCGTCACCGCCACGCCGTAGCCGAACCGGCCGTAGATCGTGGCCTCCGAGGCCAGCAGGGCGGACATCGGCTCGTGCCGGCGCCGGGCATCGTCGAGCAACCGGGCCAGGAGCGCGGTGAGGATACCCCGCCGGCGGTGGGTGGGGACGACGCCCACAAAGGTGATCCCGGCGACCGGCACGGTGGCGGGCCCGGGCACGGTGAGCTCCAGGCTGAGGGCGCCGGCCGTGCCCACGATCCGTCCGCCGTCGACAGCTACGTACGTGCGGTCGAGCTCGAGGAAGGCCCTGGACTCCTCGATCTGCACGTCGCTCGGCCGGCCGCCGAACGCGGCCTGGTCTGCCCTGACCAGCTCCCGGACGTCCTCGGCGGCCGCTGGCCGTATGGTCCACGCCATGCCCGGGTTCTAGCCGGGTGCGGGCGGGGAATGCCGCCGATTATGGGGCTGCGCCGCCGGCCGGTGGGGGAACTTGCCGAAGCCCTCCGTGCCGGCGGCGCAGGATCTGGGTCAACCCTCGAGGGTGCAGCCGCAGGAGTTGACCTCCCGGGTGATGACCCCCTTGCCGGTGTCCATGTGGGTCGTGCAGGGCATGCACGGGTCGAAGCTGCGGATGGCCCGCAGGACGTCGATGCCCTTGATCTGGTCGTCCGGGACCGACTCCAGGATGGGCGTGTCGACCACGGCCTGCTCGTAGGGGCCCATGCCGCCGAACGGGTCGGTGGGGGACGCGTTCATGGTGGAGGGCGTGGTGATCTGGTAGTTGACGATCTTGCCCTTGTCCATGGTCATGTGGTGGACCAGCCAGCCCCGGCCGGCCTCCCAGAAGCCCACCGACACCCGCTCGTCCCGGGGGATCTTGAACGGGGTGTGGACCTTGGTGTCGCCCCGGCGCCAGTACTCGAACGCCTTGAGCAGGCAGTTCATGCCGATCACCGCGGTGAAGGCCATGGCGTACGCCCGGCCCCGGTTGCGCTCCAGGGCGCACAGGGTGCGGGGCAGGGGCCAGAACAGCTCGGTCTCGGGCAGGGCGTGGCGGGGCAG
This sequence comes from Acidimicrobiales bacterium, assembly GCA_050742435.1. GTDB lineage: Bacteria > Actinomycetota > Acidimicrobiia > Acidimicrobiales > AC-14 > CADCTB01. The sequence goes on from JBOGIE010000002.1 coordinate 35,085, forward strand.
GAGCATGCGCAGGCCGTCGCCGGTCGGCTCACAGAACGGGTTCTCGGCGTAGCCGGTCCGGACGGCAGTGGTCCACATCCGCCCGTAGGCGCCGGTCTCCACCACCTGGCGGTCCCAGCGGGGAGCGGTGGCCCACGTGTACTTCTCCTTGAAGCTGGTCCCCGTGGGCTTGGGCAGGGTGGTCTTGTTCCACGGGTTGTAGGGGCTGAGGGGGTTGCCGTTGGGGTCGGTGCGGTAACGCTGGCCCCCGGTATGGGTCCAGTCGTCGTAGAACGAGTGCTCGACAAACTCCTCGAAGCCCATGTTGATGTCGGTCAGCTTGGTGGTGACGAGCTGGCCCTCGATGATGATCCCTGGGCTGGCCCAGCGCCGGTCGCCCCAGTAGTCGCAGTTGGCGTAGGTGGCGTCGTAGGCGGCCGAGTCGTCCCAGATGCCGGTCTGGGCCAGGTTGGTGGGCCGGGCGCCGACCTGCTCGTAGGCCGGGTTGGCGTCGAGGAAGAAGTCGCACAGGTCGTCCCAGATGCGACAGATCACCTTGCACCAGTCGATGATCTTGCCCAGCTGGCCGTAGTACTCGTTGAACGTGCTGGTGGTGACGGTGGTGGACATCCCGCCCGGGACGATCGTCGACGGGTGCGGGTACTTGCCGAACATCAGCTGGCACATGATGCGCCCCACCCGGGTCCACTCCAGGGCCTCGAGGTAGATCTTCCCGGTCAGGGGGTTGAGGGCGTCCATGATGTCTTTGATGGTGGTGTAGCCGTGGACGTCACCGTGGGGGGCGAGCGTCTTCTCGGCCCGGGTCACCAGCTCGGGGTTGGTCACGCTCACCAGGGCGGTGGAGTAGTCCGGCCCGGCCAGGAGCCCGAGGTGCAGCGGGTGGTCGTAGAACATCTCGCCCACCTCGCCCAGGTTGCGCACCTCCACGCCCAACGGCGGCGGGCACACCCCGAAGGCCTGCTCGATGTTGAGGGCGCTCACCGTGGCGTGGACACCACCGCACACACCGCAGGCGCGCGAGGAGATGTCGATGGCGTCACGGGGGTCGCGGCCCTCGAGAATGACCTCGTAGCCCCGGAAGAGCATGGCCCGGGAGTGGGCGTCGACCGCCCGCCGGTTCTCCAGGTCGAGGACGGTGTGCACGGCAAGGGCGCCGGCCACCCGGGTCATGGGATCGATGTTCCAGTCACGCAGCCGGGGCGGTGCGGCCAACTGGGCGCCGGGGCCTGGCGTTCGGCGGACGTAGCCGCTTGGCTTCGCCACGCTCACCGAGTAGGGATCGGCGACCGCCTCCTTCAGGTGAGCCCTGCCAGCATCGTCAAACTCGATGGGCAGATTCTTGAAGCACATGCCGTCCTTCCTCTCCCGGGTTCTCTCCCGATTCCGTCGTCCCTAGGTCCGGCTCCTCCCGCCCCGAGGCGCGCCTGGACCCGGCCGCGGTGGGCCGGATGGATCGTCCCGTTCGCCTCCGCCGTGGTACGCATCCGGGACCCGTTGGGGTGCGCCGCTACCGCGAGCTCCGTCAATCGACTGCTTGTGATCGTGGTCACGGGCGCCCACCCCCTTCGGTGGTTCCGGTACCTGTCCACGTCATCTATATGCATATCTCGGAATAATTCCAGTATATCTCTGAAGAATCTGAGCGGCAACGAGGTTTTGACTAACATCGCCGGAAACCAGGCAGGCCGGTCCGGCCGCGCTTGCCGAGGACCAGTGGGGGGCTGTGGGCGCGGCCAGGACGAACACCGGACAACGCCGTGGCAGGTGAGAAGCGGACCGTCGGGTCACGGGCCGCGCCGGAGCCGGCCCCCGTCGACAATGGCGCCGAGGCCCGTCACCAGCTGGTCCAGGCCCAGGCCCGAGCACTGGGCGAGGCGACGCGGTACCGGATCTTCCGCTATGTGACCGACGCCGGCGGCCCCGTCGGCGTGGCTGAGATCACCGCCCACGTCGGGGTGAACCACAACAGCGTCCGCCAGCACCTGGCCAAGCTCTGTGCCGCCGGGCTGCTGGTGGAGGAGCAGGTGCGATCGGGCGGGCGGGGCCGGCCGGCCCTGCGGTACCGGCCGGCGCCGACCACCGGGGCCCTGTGGGGCGCCTCGTCGCCGTACGAGCACCTGGCCGTCCTCCTGCTCGAGGTCCTGGGCGGTGCTGATCCGCACGAGGTGGGCCGGACCGCAGGCCGGCGAGCTCTCGCCGGCTCCGATCGCAACGGCGATCCGCTCGACGTCCTCCAAGCCGAGATGACACGCCAGGGCTTCCACTGCCGCCGTGAGGAGGCGGGCGAGCGAGTGGAGCTGGTGGTGACGCGCTGCCCGTTCGAGGCGGCGGCCACAGTGAACCCCGATGTCGTCTGCGAACTCCATCGGGGGCTGACACGGGGCATGGTCGAGGGGCTCGGAGACGCCGTCGTGCACATCGACCTGCTTCCCGGCCCGCCTCGGACCGCGGGTTGCCGGATCCTGCTGGAGCGGGCCGAGCAAAACCGCTAGGGCACGGGCGCCTTCGCCACGCGCGGGTCGACGATCCCGGCCATGACGACCGACGCCGCGCGCCGCGGCGGCGAGATCGTGGTCACCAGGGCTTTTTGACCCGGCTCACCCGTTACCCTTCCGGCACGCTTTCACCGAGGAGGACAGGTTGCGCAGCCGGCGAGCCCCGGCAGTGGTTCGCCGGATGGTGCTGACTCTCCTGGTCGTCGCCGGTTCCCTGGCGGCGACAGCCGACCCGACCAGCCGGCCCGCCCCGGTCGACACGGTCGGCACCCTTGCCCAGTACTGGAACGGCCAGGCCGACTGGGAGTACGCCGGGAAGATCACCTCCAGCCAGCTCGACGACCCGGACCTGTTCTGGGCCGGCTCCCACATCGAAGTGGTCGGAGGCAGCTGGTACCTGTTCGGTCGCAAGCGCTTCCCGGCCGCCGAGCCGGAATGCAACGAGAGCGGCGGGTTCAGCTACGGCCTCACGGCGCGGGAATCGACGGACAAGGGCGCCACGTGGACCCCGCCGGTGGACGTCCTGACGCCGGCCGCCGGCACCGCCTGGGCGTGCGGGGTCACCGACGGCGACGCCTACTACTCGTCAGGGACGTGGCGATACCTGGCGGAGTGCTGGAACAGCACCAACCCGGTGGTGCACGGGGCGTGCTACTTCGAACGTCAGGGCACAAGCCCGTTGGGCTCGTTCGAGGTACCGCCCGACTACACCGAGCCGGTGATCACCGCCCCGGAGCTCTGGAGCCAGATCTGCGACTCGGACCCCGCGGACGACTGCGCCCGCAGTCCAGGAGGCGCGAGCAAGTTCACGAACGGGGGCACGTTCAAGATCGTCGACAAGGACGCCACGCACTTCTGGGTGAGCATGTACGGCGTCGACACCGCCGAGCCGTTCACCTGGTACCAGAGCATCGTCAAGACCACCGACTTCAGGCAGGGCACCTGGACGGCGGGCGGCCTGGACGGAACGCCGACCGACGCCACCCTCGACCCCGATGATGCGACGGACTGGCGTGAATCGTGGTGGAACGGGACGTCGAGGGGAACAGGGGCTGCCGACATCGCCAAGGAGGGCGGCCACTACTACTACCTGGCCCAGTTCATCGACCTGCCCCCGGGACGCCACCGCAGCGGCTGCCAGGAAGGAGACCACTGGAACTGGGGCATGTTCCGCAGCGACTCTCTGAGCGCCACCCGGTGGGACCAGTTTCCTGGCGGCAACCCGGTGTTCTATTCGAGCCGTGAGCGGGAGCGGGGCACGACGAACTCTCTGGGCTGCAACCGCGAGTACGCCGCCTTCTTCCAGGACGGCGACGGGGCGTGGTACATGACGATGGGGCTGACGACCTACAACCGGGACTTCGCCGGGGTGTGGCTCTACCGGCTGACCGCCAGCCAGAACCTGCTCGACAACGGTGACTTCTGGACCGCGAGCAGCGAGCCGTGGCGGACCGACGGCTCATCGCTCCTCGCGTCCCGAGCGCTGCTTCAGGCGCCGGACGCCACTCCCTACGGGATCCTCGCCTGCGCCGAGCACTGTGGCCCCGACGCGGAAATGTGGCAGGAGGTGTCGCCCGGCTCCCTAACTGGCGGCACCATATTGCACCTGGGCGGCAAGATCGCGACACGCGGTGGAGGGAGCTCCACCGTGCGGGTGGTCCTCTGGCAGTACGGGCCGGCCTTCGGGTGGAAGATGACGCCCAGGAGCGCCTTTGCCGACCACGCGGCCGGGCCGGAGTGGAGGTCGTTCCACCATGCCGACACGCTCCTGCCCGGTACGACGCTGCTCCGGTACACGATCTACGGGAGAGCGACGAACCCGGACGGCTGGTGCGTCGACGACCTCTACCTGGCGACGGCGGCCAGAAGGGCCGCACCGACGCCCTGGCCATGCGGCTATGCCGACACGGAGCGGAACTTGGTGAGGAACGGCCACCTCGGGACCGCCCCAGGCAGCACGTCCGAATGGAACCTCAGCGGCGCGGCTCCCGGGACGTTCACGGCCGCCACGCACCAGTCGAACGACGGCACGCCGTACGGGATCCTGCAGTGCAACGGGACGTGCGAGGGCGACTACGGCATCGACCAAACGGTCGGGACAGAGTGGACGCCGCCCGGGGCGACCGTCCAGTTCGGGGCCAAGATCGCCAGCCGCGGCGGCGGCGACTCGGCCGTCGCCCTCGTGCTGTGGCAGCACAACGCATCGACCGACTCCTGGACACCCACCGTCGCGACCCGCTCGGTGAGCGGGGTGTGGCAGAACCACGACGCCAGTGCCACGGTGCTCGAAGGGACGACGTCGCTCCGGGTGGCGATCCACGGCAAGGCCTCCAATCCGCACGGCTGGTGCATCGACGACATCTACCTGACCACCGGCATGGTGAACCCCCTCGCCGGTGGCACCCCCTGCGGTGTCGAACCGGCGACGTAGTCGCGGATTCGCCCTCCCAGGCCGGTGGAGGTGAGGCCAGGCCGGCGGGAGGGAAGGAAGGCGGCATGGGGACACTGAACGTACGGCTCCGCGGCGACGTCACCTTGGACCTCCCGGACTTCTTCTCGCCCGCGGTGGAGCGGGCCGGCGGCGGACTGGCCACCCGGCTGCTGATTGGTGGTGAGTGGAGGCCGGCGACCGGCGACGAGGTGTTCGAGGACCGCTCTCCGATCGACGGCAGCGTGCTGGTCCGGGCGGCCAAGGCGTCCGCCGACGACGTGGAGGCGGCGATCGCCGCCGCCCGCGACGCCCGGGACGGTTTCCGGACCCTAGCCGCCGCTGCCCGCCTCGAGGTGTGCGAGCGGGCAGCCGAGATCCTGGGCGATCACCTCGACACCTTCGTGGCCGCGGTGGTCGCCGACCTGGGCAAGACGCCCGAGCAGGCGACGTCCGAGGTCAAGACCACGGGTGAGCGCCTGCGTCTGGTTCGAGAGGAGGTCCGCAAGATCTTCGGTGAGTACCTGCCCGGTGACTGGATCGGCGAGACGGCGGGCAAGTCAGCCGTCGTTCTTCGCGAGCCGGTGGGGACGGTCGCCGCCTTCGGCCCGTTCAACTACCCCTTGTTCCTCGTCGCCTCGAAGATCATCCCGGCCCTCGCCGCGGGGAACACGGTCGTGGCCAAGGCCCCGTCGGAGGCCCCGCTCGCCCTGGTTCTGTTCGCCAGAGTTCTCGAAGAGGCCGGGCTGGCGCCGGGCGTGCTCAACGTCATCACCGGTCCTGGTCGCGAGATCGGCGACACACTGGCCTCCCACGCCGACGTGTCGATGATCTCCTTCACCGGGTCGAGCTCCGTCGGCCGGAGCATCGCGGCCAGCGCCGGGCCCAAGCCCATGCACCTGGAGCTCGGCGGCAACGCGGCGGCCATCATCCTCGCCGACGCCGACCTCGAGCGTGCCGTCGAGAAGTCGGTGCTTGGCGCGTTCAAGAACGCCGGGCAGCGCTGCGACGCGGTCAGCCGGGTCCTCGTGGAGGAGTCCGTCTACGACGCCTACCTGGAGCGGGCCCTGAAGGAGGTGGAGCGCTGGCCGGTCGGCGACCCTCGCGCCGAGGACACCAAGGTCGGCCCCATGGTGAACGAGAAGGCGGCGGCACGGGTCAACCAGCTCGTCGACGACGCCGTGGGCAAGGGGGCCCGGCTGCTGGCCGGTGGTGACGTCGCCGACGCCTATCACCAGCCCACGGTGCTCGCCGATGTCCCGCTCGACGCCGACGTCTTCTGGGAGGAGACGTTCGGGCCGGTGCTGACCGTCGCCCCGGTCGCCGACCTCGACACCGCCCTCGAGCTGGCCAACCGGTCGCGCTACGGCTTGGACTCCGCCGTCTTCACGTCCAGCCTCGAAGCGGCGTGGCGGGCGGCGCGTGGACTGGAGTGTGGCCAGGTGACGATCAACGACGCCCCGGCCCACGGCGTCGGCCATTTCCCCTTCGGTGGGCGCAAGCCCGACTCCGGCATCGGGCGGGAGGGGCTGGGTTACTCGATCGACGAGTGCACGGTCCTGAAGACCGTGGTGATGCCCGGCTGAGCCAGGCCCACCTACGGTGCTGATGTGAAGGGCGATCGGACGCAGCGGTGGCTCGCACTCGGCCGCACCGCGCCGGCCGACGTGGTGGGCCCGCCCGGGGAGGACTCCTCCGAGGTGCGCGCCGGTTGCGTCGCGCCCGTGGTGCAGCTGATCCGGGCGTCGCGCCCCCGGGTGTTCGCCATCTCCGGGCCGGTCGGGGCGGGGAAGTCGACGATTGCGAGCGGGGTGTCCCGGTCGTTGGCGAACGTGGGGATACGCGCCGTCGCCCTCTCCTTGGACGACTTCTACCTCTCGCGGGAGGAAAGAGACCGCCGGGGCATCGCCTGGCGCGCCGCGCCGGGATCGCACGACCTCGACCTGATGGTCACGACCCTCGCTGCCATCCAGGACGGGTCGCGGCCACTCGTCCTGCCCCGGTTCGACATGTCCCGAGACGACAGGAGCGCCGACGAATCTCACGAAGACGCCCCCGATCTGGTCCTTTTCGACGGGTGGATCATCGGGTACGACCGAGAAGGGTACGAACGCATCCTGCCGTATCTCGACTGGCACCTACATCTCGCCGTTCCCAAGGATGTCGCCCGCGAGCGACGGTTCGCTCGCGAGACGAAGCTCCGGGAGCAGACCGGAAGGGCGTTCAGCCCCGAGGAGATGCAGCGGTTCTGGGACGAGGTGCTCGGGCCCGGGATCGACACATGGGTGCCGGCCTCGGCCGACCACGCCGACATCGTCGTCCGCTTCGACGACAGGGGCCCGTCGTGCCTGGCCGAGCCGCGCCTCGATGAGTTCCTGCCTTCGTAGGCTGCGCCGTACGAGGCGGGCTCAGGGGCGGCCGGCGCCCCGTATGGACCGGTCGAGCAACTCTACGGGGTGGTAGATCGGCAGGGGCCGCCCCTGCTCGCGTAGGTGGGCGGCGATCTGCAGGGTGCAGCCGGGGTTTCCGGCGGCAACGGCTTCAGCCCCCGTGGCGAGGAGGCTCTCGGCCTTCCTCCGGCCGAGCGCCCGTCCCGCGTCCGGCTGCAGCAGGTTGTAGATGCCCGCCGACCCACAACAGATCTCCCACTCGGCCGGCTCGATCAGCTCCAGCTCCGGGATCCCCGTCAGCAGCTGGCGCGGCTGGGACCGCACCTTCTGGGCGTGGGCTAAGTGGCAGGCATCGTGGTAGGCGACCTTGAGCGGGACGGGATGACGCGCCGCCACGGGATCGGACTCCGCCAGCAGCTGGGACACGTCCCGAACCTTTTCCGAGAACCGCTTCGCCCGCTCCGCCCAGTCCTCGTTCTCCGAGAGAAGGTCCCCGTAGTCCTTCATCGACGATCCACAGCCGGCGGCGTTGACGGCGACGTAGTCACACCCCTCGAACGCCTCGATCATCTTCTTGGCCAGCTCGAGAGCCTCCGTCTCCGCGCCTGAGTGGAGCATCAGCGCTCCGCAGCAGCGCACCTTCCGGGGGGCGAATACCTCGAACCCCTCGGCGGCCAGGACGCGCGCCGTCGCCTGGTTCACCTCGTCGAAGAACACCCGCTGCACGCAGCCGAGCAGCATCCCGATCCGTCCGCGGCGCTCTCCCTGGGCGGGAGTCGTCTCGGGCGACCGGGCGGCTGCGGCCCTGACGGTCACATCAGGGAGGAGCGACTGCAGGGCCTGGACCCTGGGGAAACGCTTGAGCCGGCCGTTGGCGGCCTGGGTCAATCCCACCCGTCGTGCCCCGGCCATCAGGGGGACGAGCGCCCGGAGCCGGCCCGGGTGGGTGAAGGTCTCGAAGGCGAAGCGGCGGAAGGCCCGCTCACCCAGCGGCCGGCTGTGGTTCCTCTCGACCTGAGGCCGCGTGGCCTCGATCAGCTTGTCGTACTGGACGCCGGAGGGGCAGGCGGTGACGCAGGCCATGCAGCCGAGGCAGCGGTCCCAGTGGGTCACCATCGAGTCGGACAGCTCGTCGGCCTCCTCCAGCGCCACGTTCATCAGCACGATGCGGCCTCTCGGAGAGTCCATCTCCTCGTTCCACAGCACGTACGTCGGGCACGTCGGCAGGCAGAACCCGCAGTGCACACAGACGTCCACCAGCTCCTTGGCCGGCGGACGGTGCCCGTCGAACGCGCCCACCTTGGCCATCAGATCCCCCCCACGAAGATGCCGGGGTTGCAGATCCCCTGAGGATCGAACCGGGCCTTGACCCTTCGCATGAGCGACACCGCCTGGGCCTCCCCCCACACGTCGACCTCCTCCCTGACCGCCGCCGGCGCGTCGAGCACGACGCACGGGAACGGGTGCAGGCGCCGGCGGACATCCTCGATTCCGGGAACCACCTCGCTGCTGTCAGCACCGGCGAGGGTGAGCCACGAGAGCCCAAGTCCGGCCCGCCCGACCAGCGACGCACCGACTCTGTCGGCCGCCCGCACCACCCTCGGCAGCTCGGCGGCCAGCCCTGACACGCGGACCACGGTGCCGTCGGCCGAGCGCTGCCCGGCCCGCTGGCGATCCCAGAGGGCGTCGTCCTCCTCGACCAGCCGGGTTTCCAGCCCTGTGTGCTCCATGAGCTTGGCCACCTCCTTGGCCGCCGCCTCCGGAGCGGCGCCACCGAAGCGCGCGAGAACATCCCCGTTTCCCGAGGTCCACCAAACGTCGAGGCACTCGGGCCCGAACGGGGAGTGGGCGACCGCCAGCGCCGCTTGTCCGAGGGCAGCTGGATCGGCGGAACGTCCGACCACCGTCATGTTCTCGGGGGGGCGGGGATGAAGTCGCACCACCACCTCGACGATCAGGCCGAGGGTCCCGAACGAACCGGTGAAGAGCTTGGCCAGGTCGTAGCCGGCCACGTTCTTGATGACCTTGCCGCCGGCTTTGGCGATCGTCCCGTCGGACAGCACCACGGTGATGCCGAGAAGGACGTCGCGCGCCGCTCCGTAGCGGTGGCGCATGGGGCCCGAGTCGGCCGTCGCCACGACGCCGCCGATCGTGGCGCCGTCGTCGTCGCCAAGGGGCGGGTCCAGGGAGACCATCTGGTCGGCTTCGGCCAGTGCCTCCTGCACGCGGGCGAGGGGCATACCGGCCTGGACCACGGCGGTCAGGTCACCCTCGTTGTGCTCGACGATCCGGTCGAGTCGCTCGGTGGACAGCTCGATCCCCGGCGGTTCCGTCGGCGGGTCACGGCGTTCGGGCCACGCAGGCGGGTCACGGCGTTCGGGCCACGCAGGCCGGCCCCACGACAGCTTCGTCCTGCCACCGCGGATGCGTACCGAGTGCCGCTGCGAACCCGCGGACCGCATCACTTCGGCCGCCTCGGCACCAGATGACGGCGTGGGCACGGTCAGAACCGCTCGGCGACGCCCGCCTGCTCGAGCGGGTGCTTCCGGTACGGACCGGGGACCTCGCCGCACAGTCTCGGCGTGGGCATGACCTTGCCCGGGTTGGCCAGCTGCTCCGGGTCGAAGGCACACCGCAGCCGCTGGAAGGTGGCCAGGTCCTGTTCCGAGAACATCTCGGGCATGAGCTGCTTCTTGTCGAGGCCCACACCGTGCTCGCCGGTGATCGAACCGCCGGCCTTCACGCAGGCCAGGACGATCTTCCCGGCCAGCTCCTCCGCCTTTTCGAGCTCCCCGGGGTTCCTGGCGTCGAAGCAGACGAGGGGGTGGAGGTTGCCGTCGCCCGCATGGAAGACGTTGGCGACTTTGAAGCCGTACTCTTCCGAGAGCTCGTCCACCTGCTTGAGGACCTCGCCCAGCCGGGTGCGGGGGATGACACTGTCCTGCACGTAGTAGTAGGGCGACACGTACCCCATGGCGGCGAACGCCGCCTTGCGCGCCTTCCAGATGAGCGCCCGCTCGTCCTCGTCCTGGGCCACCCGCGTGCCGGTCGTGCCGTTTCGCTCGTAGATGGCCATCACGTCGGTGAAGCGGGTCTCGCACTCCGCCTCGGAGCCGTCGAGCTCGACGATGAGGGCGGCGCCGACGTCGAGGGGGTAGCCGGCGTGGGTCCATTTCTCGGTCGCCTCGATCGTCAACTTGTCCATGATCTCGATGGCGGCCGGGACGATGCCTGCGCCCACGATGTCGGTGACGGCCCGGCCGGCCTGCTCGACCGAACCGAAGTACCCGACCATCGTCTTGTGGGACGCCGCCTCCGGGGTCACACGGAGGGTGATCTTCGTCGCCACCCCCAGCGTCCCCTCGGATCCGACGAAGGCGCCGATGAGGTCGTAGCCGGGGTGGTCGAGCTCCTTCCCCCCGAGCGTCACCACCTCGCCGTCGGAGAGCACGATCTCCAGCCCCACGACGTAGTTGGTGGTGAATCCGTACTTGAAGCAGTGGAGCCCGCCGGCGTTCTCGGCCACATTGCCCCCGATGGTCGAGACGATCTGGCTCGACGGGTCGGGGGGGTAGAAGTGGGTCGGCCCGACGGCTTTGGAGATCGCGGCGTTGGTGACGCACGGCTCCACGACGACGCGCTGGTTGTCGAGATCGACCTCGAGGATGCGGTTGAGGCGGGTCAGGACGATGAGGACGCCGTCCTTGACCGGGATCGAGCCACCGGAAAGTCCGGTGCCGGCACCGCGAGCCACCCAGGGCACCTTGGCGTCGTGGCAGGCCCGCACGATCTCGCGGACCTCCTCGGCCGACCCCGGGAGGACGGCGACCTTCGGGGGCGTCCGGTAGTGCCTCAGCCCGTCGGACTCGTACGTGCGCAGTTGGTGCTCGTCGGTGAGGACGTGCTCATGCCCGGAGATGCTCCGCAGGCGCTCCACCAGCCCGGCGTCGATCACTCCGGTCGATGCTACTCTCCGCTGCACGAGCGCCAGCCAGCGGTCCGACGTCGCGGTGATCGGGGCGGGAATCGTCGGCCTGGCCACGGCGTACAGCCTCCTGCTGCGGGGCGTACCGGTCACGGTGTACGAGCGCGGCGTGCCGGGAAACGGTCAGTCCGGGGGCGAGTCGCGGATCTTCCGCCACGCCCACGACGACCCGCGCCTGGTCGAGTTCGCCTGCCGGAGCCGGGCTATCTGGCGGGAGTGGGAGGCCCGCCTGGGGACGGAAATGGTGTCGGCCGACGGCGTGTTGGCGCTCGGTCCCGCCGTCGAGAACCGGCTGCGGGTGCTCGAGCAGGTGGGCGGCGTGGCCGTGCGGCCGATCGATGCTGCGGAGCTCGCCGAACGCCTGCCGCTTCTCGCGTCCTACGAGGGCCCGGCGATGTTCGACGAGGGCGGGGGATCGATACGGACCAGCGCTTCCGTGCAGGCGCTGGCCGAGCAGCTGCGCACGTCGCTCGTGTTCGATGAGGTCCTCTCGCTCCGGTCGGCCGGCACCGGAGCGGTCGAGGTGCGGGCGGGCGGCGACTGTCGCCAGTACGGCAGCGTGGTCGTCTGCGCCGGGCGGGGGACGACTGGCCTGGCCCGAAGTGTCGGGCTCTCGCTACCGGTCAGCCATGCCGCCCACGTCCGTCTCACGTTCGCCCTGGCCGACGGCGACCCCCCGCCCCGGCTGGCCTGCCTCCAGGACGGGAGCGGCCACTTCGGCGACACCGGCGTCTACGGCGCGGCACTGGCCGGAAACCACCAGTACGCCCTCGGCCTCAGCCAGACGGTCGAGGGGCACGAGGACGGCAGCCTGCTCGAGCCAGAGGGGCTGGCGGCGCTGGCCGAGCGGGCGAGTGCCTACGTGGCCCGCGCCCTTCCCCGCCTCGATCCCGAGCCCGTCGACTACCGCCACTGCTGGGTCACCGAACTGCCCTGGGGCTCCGACGCCCTCGCCGTGTGGGAGGCGGACTCGATGTTCTTCGTTGCCGGGCACAACCTGTTCAAGCAGGCACCCGCCCTGGGCGACGTCCTCGCCCGAGCCGCGACCGGAGACAGGCTCCCGGGCGAACTGCGACCGGAGGCCCGGCTGGGGCAGTCCGCCTGGACTGTCGGAGGAGGCTGACCGGGCGACTACGCTCCGCCGTTGACAGAGGAGGGCCCGATGCGCTTCTGCCCCAACCTTTCGATGCTGTTCAAGGAAGTCGACTTCGTCGAGCGGTTCGACCGCGCCGCGGATGCAGGCTTCGCCGGCGTCGAGTTCTGGTGGCCGTCCGGAGAGGACCTCGATCAGGTCGAGGCTGCCATCAAGGACTCGGGCCTCAAGGTGGCCTTGTTCAACTTCGACGCCGGTGACATGCCGAGCGGCGACCGCGGCCTGGTGAGCGACCCCGACCGCAAAGAGCAGTTCCGCGACAACGTCCCGGTCGCGCTGGAGTTGGCCCGCAGCGTGGAGTGCCCCCGGCTCAACGCCCTGGTGGGCCTCGAGCTCGACGGGATGGATCGCGATGAACAGCTCGCCCTGGCGGCCGACAACGTCGGGTGGGCGGCGGACCGGGCCGCCGAGCATGGCATCGAGGTGATGATCGAGGCGGTCAACACCTTCGAGAACGGGCCGTACCTGCTGTCCACGACGAGCGCGGCGGCCGATTTCGTCGAGCGGGTCGGGCGCGAGAACGTGAAGCTCCAGTACGACGCCTACCACATGCAGCGGATGGAGGGGAACGTCGTCGCCACCCTGAGGGACCGTATCGGCATGATCACGCACGTCCAGGTCGCCGACTCGCCCGACCGCGGTGAGCCGGGCTCCGGGGAGCTGAACTACCGCTACATCTTCACCGTCTTGGCGGAGTTGTCCTACGACGGTTGGGTAGGTCTGGAGTACAAGCCGACGACGGAGGGCACCGAGGAGAGCCTGGCCTGGTTGCCGAAGGAGAAGCGGGGGGGCGACGTGGGGGTCCAAGACCTGAACTTCTAGCGAGGAGGACCGAGTGGCCGAGGAGAAGGTCGGATTCGTTGGTCTCGGGATCATGGGCAAGCCCATGGCCAAGAACCTCATCAAGGCCGGGCACCAGCTCGTCATCTACGAGGGCAGCGGCGCGGCCGACGAGCTGAAGGGCGAGGGCGCCGAGGGAGCGGACAGCTACAAGGCGCTCGCCGAGCAGTGCGGCATCGTCATCACCTGCCTCCCCGCCGACCCTCAGGTCGAGGAGGTGTACAAGGGAGACGACGGGCTCCTTGCCGGCGCCGGCGAGGGAGCCCTGCTGATCGACATGAGCACCATCTCTCCCTTAGTCACCAAGGACATCGCCCGCGAGGCGAGCGAGCGCGGCGTCAAGACCCTCGACGCGCCGATCAGCGGCGGCGAGCCGGGCGCCGTCGCCGGCGAACTGTCGATCATGGTGGGCGGCGACGCCGAGGACTTCGAGCGGGCCAAGCCGCTGTTCGAGGCCATGGGCACTCCCGTCCACGTGGGGGAGGCGGGCTCCGGGCAGATCGTCAAGGCCTGCAACCAGATCATCGTCGGGATCGTCCTCGAGGGCGTGAGCGAGGCGCTGGTGCTCGGGTCGAAGGCCGGCGTGGACCCGGCCAAGATCATCGAGGCGGTGTCCGGCGGCCTGGCCGGCACCAAGGTCATGGACCAGAAGCGAGACAAGTTCCTCGGGCACGACTTCGAGCCGGGCTTCCGCACCGAGCTCCACCACAAGGACCTCGGCATCGCACTGCGGACGGCGCGGGAGGTGGGCGTGCCGTTGCCCGTTACCGCGCTGGTCGACCAGATGCTGCAGGAGCTCCAGGTCAAGGGCCGGGGCGAGCTCGACCACTCAGCCGTGCTCAGCGTGCTCGAGGACGCCGCAGCGCACAAGATCGGCGAAGAGACCGAAGGGCTGTCCTAAGAGGTGAGCGACGAAGCACAGAGCAAGAACCGCCTGAGCCGGGTGAAGGTGATGGAGGCGGCCGTCCAGATCATGGAGGACGAGGGGGTCGAGTACGTCTTCGGCATCCCCGGGGCGGCGATCCTTCCCCTGTACCAGGCGCTGAGCAAGTCGGAGAAGATCCGCCACGTCATCGTGCGCCACGAGGAGGGTGGCACCCACGCCGCGGACGGGTTGGCCCGGGTCACGGGCGGCGTCGGCGTGTGCATCGGCACCTCAGGTCCGGCCGGGACCAACATGATCACCGGCCTCTACACGGCGTGGGCCGACTCGATCCCCATCATCTGCATCACCGGCCAGGCCCCGACCAACCTGCTCCACAAGGAGGCGTTCCAGGCCGTCGACATCGTGGAGATCGCCAAGCCGGTCACCAAGTGGTCGGTGCAGGTAAAGGAGACGGCGCAGATCCCGTGGGTGTTCCGCGAGGCCTTCCGCGTCGCCCGGTCCGGCCGGCCGGGACCGGTGTTGATCGACCTCCCGCTCGACGTAACCAAGGAGCAGGAGGTCGAGTACGAGCTCGCTCTCGACCAGCGCCTGCCGGTGGACCCGCCCTCCCCCAACGCCAGCGCCATCCGCAAGGCCTTGGAGATGCTCCTCGCAGCCGAGCGACCGATGCTCATGCCCGGCGGCGGTGTCATCATCGCCGACGCGTCCGACCCTCTGATGGAGCTGGCCGAGTACCTGCAGGTTCCGGTCACGCCGACGTACATGGCCAAGGGCTCCATCCCCGAGGACCATCCCCTGTACGCGGGGATCGTCGGGATCCAGACCAGCCAGCGCTTCGCCAACCAGCTTTTCCTCGAGAGCGACTTCGTGCTCGCCGTGGGCGCCCGCTTCGCCGAGCGCCACACCGGCGACCTCGAGGTGTACCGGGGGGACCGCACCTTCGTGCACATCGACATCGAGCCCGGCCAGATCGGCCGGGTCTTCCGCCCGCACCTCGGCATCGTCTCCGACGCCAAGCTCGCGCTCGAGGCGCTCCTGGAAGCGGCTCGGGACATGACCCCGGCGCGCGACCCGGGACCGTGGGTGGAACGGCTCTACGAGCTGCGTTCCACGATGTTGCGGAAGATGGACTTCGACGACGTCCCGATCAAGCCGCAGCGAGTCTTCAAGGAGATGAACGAGCTCTTCGACGGCAACGAGATCGTCGTCACCGCCATCGGGCTCTACCAGATCTGGAGCGGGCAGTTCCAGAAGACCTACAAGCCCCGTCACTACCTCTGCTGCGGCCAGGCCGGCCCCCTCGGCTGGGAGGTGCCGGCCTGCATCGGGGCCAAGCTGGGCCGCCCCGACAACCTGGTCGTCGGGGTCGTGGGCGACTACTCGTTCGGCTTCCTCATGGAGGAGGTGGCCGTCGCCGTCCAGTACAACATCCCGTACGTGCTGGTCATGATCAACAACGGCTACATGAGCCTCATCCGCCAGCCGTCGAAGTACCAGTACGAGATGAACTACGGCGTCGACATCGCCTATGAGGGACCGAACGGCGCCCTCGGCATGGACCACGTGGGCCTGATGGAGGCCATGGGCGCGCTCGGGCGCCGGATCACCCGGCCGGACGACATCCGCCCCGCCATCGAATGGGCCATCCAGGCCAGCGAGGAATCCCGAGTGCCCGCTCTCGTGGAGATCCTCGTCGAGCGCGAGACGGATGCGGCCATGGGGAAGTCGATCGACAACATCAACGAGTACGAGCCGATCGAAGAGGGCGAACAGGAGATGGTCCAGTTCGCCGACAACATCCCCGAGCGGGACTAGAACACCCGGCTCCGTCCGGCCGGACCGCCGCCATCTGCGGGGTCAGGGTCCGGGATCGGCATCCCGCACGGTTCCAGGTTCGGAGTCGGGCGCGCCGGGAGACGGCGACCGGCTTGTCGAGGCTCGCAGCTGTCTTCGGGAACTGACGTTGAGCTTTCGCATGGCGTTGGCGAGGTGCCGCTTCACGGTGTGGCGGGACAGGTACAGCTGTTCGGCAATCTCGGGGTTGGTGAGACCGTCGGCAACAAGGGCGACGACAGCCCGTTCGCCCGGGGTGAGCACGGCCAGATGGTGTTGCGATGCGGTGCGCTCGGACACCGCCCCGGTCCCAGTGGCTGCACCGGCCGCTCGGCTTCGCACGCTGCGACCCACCCGCCGAAGCTCCTTCTGGGCCTCTGCGCAATACCCGCTGGCTCCAATGCGGGCCAAGCCCTGGATGGCACGCTCCAACTCGGCCACGGCCCGGTCATCGTGACCGGCTTG
>JBOGIE010000003.1:0-14298 GCA_050742435.1 Acidimicrobiales bacterium
GAGACGCCCCCCTGGGTCACGGCCTGGCGGGCGGCCGACTTGGACGCCACCAGCCCCGACTCGGCCAGCAGGTCGACCAGGGCCACGCCGTCCCTGTCCAGCCGGGAGGCTGCCACCCGGCTGGACGGTGCGTCGCCGAAGACCTCGGCCAGGGTGGCCTCGTCCAGGTCACGCAGGTCGCCCCCGAACAGGGCGGCCGAGGCCCGTTCGGCCGCCGCGGCCTCCTCCTCCCCGTGGACCAGGGCGGTGACGTCACGGGCCAGGGCCCGGTGGGGCTCCCGCTCCCCGGGCCGCTCGGCCAGGGTGCCTTCCAAAGCCTCGATCTCCTCCCGGCTGCGGAAGGTGAACTGGCGCAGGTACCGGCCCACGTCGCGGTCGTCGGTGTTCACCCAGAACTGGAAGAACTGGTACGGGCTCGTACGGGCCGGGTCGAGCCACACGTTGCCGCTCTGGCTCTTTCCGAACTTGGTCCCGTCGGCCTTGGTGACCAGGGGCCAGGTGAAGCCGAACACCTCGGCGTGGCGCGTGCGGCGGACGAGGTCGATGCCGGCGGTGATGTTGCCCCACTGGTCGCTGCCCCCGACCTGCAACCGGCAGCCGGTCGTGTCGAACAGGTGCAGGTAGTCGTAGGCCTGCAGGAGCATGTAGCTGAACTCGGTGTAGGAGATGCCCTGGTCGGGATCCTCCAGGCGGGCGCGCACCGCCTCCTTGGCCAGCATGGCGTTGACGGTGAAGTGCTTGCCCACGTCGCGCAGGAAGTCGATCACCGGCAACGGGGCCAGCCAGTCGGCGTTGTTGATCATGGTGGCCCTGGCGGGACCGTCGTCGAAGTCCACCAACCGCTCGACCTGGCGACGGATGGCCGCGGCGTTGGCCTCGATGTCGGCGGCGGTCAGGAGCGGCCGCTCCGTCCGGCGGCCGCTGGGGTCGCCGATGAGCGACGTGCCCCCACCCACGAGGACCAGGGGACGGTGGCCGTGCTGCTGGAGGCGGCGGAGGGTGACAACGCCCAGCAGGCTGCCGATGTGGAGGCTGTCGGCGGTGGCGTCCATGCCGTGGTAGAGGATAAAGGGCTCGGCGGCCATGCGGGCGCCCAGCCCCTCGTCGGTGACCTGGTGGAGGAGGCCGCGCCACTGCAGCTCGGAGAAGACGTCGCCAGGCACGACCGGGACCGTACCCGAGGGGCGCCGGCCTCCCCGGCCCGATTTCAACGGGGCCGGGACAGCCCGACCGCTCCAGGCACGTAGAAGCGCCAGGGGACGTCGGCGGCCACCGAGAGCCCGATCCGCCCGCTCACGCCCGGGGTGGCGGGCGGAGGGGTCCCGTCGTGGACGACCTGGACGCCCCGGTCGCCGGTCACCAGGTCGGCGCCGTCGAAGCTGCGGTCCAGGCCCAGGGCCCGGCACAGCTTGCCCGGGCCGCTGCACAGGTCGCGGTCGAGGCGGGCGGCCGGACCCCGCGCCGCCCGCATCCCTTCCAGGCCGTGCACCGGAGTGAGGGCCCGGAGGAGCACCGCCGACGCCACGCCGTCGTCGCCGCACACCACGTTGGCGCAGGAGTGCATGCCGTAGCTGAGGTAGACGTACAGGCGCCCCGGGGGCCCGAACATGGTGGCGTTGCGCGGCGTCCGGCCCCGGAAGGCGTGGCTGGCCGGGTCGGCGGCGCCGGCGTAGGCCTCCACCTCCACGATCCGCCCCACCCGGTCGCCGCGGACCAGCAGCTTGTTGAGCAGCAGAGGGGCCAGGTCGCGGCTGTCGGCGGCAAAGAACTCCCGGGGTAGGGGCCGCACGGAGGAGCTAGCGGTTGTGGATCCGGATGTTCCCGCCACCCGTCGTGGCCGTGACCGACCGGTTGGCCCCGGGAAGGTTCTCCACGCTGACGTCGACCTCGCCTGCGCCCGTCTCGGTCGCCACCCGGTAGCCGCCCCCGGCCGCCGGGAGGGCGAGGTCGATGTTCCCGGCGTCGGTCCGCAGGTCGACCCGGGCCGAGGGCTCGGCCAGCGACAGCCGGATGTGCCCGGCGTCGGTGCGGGCGTCCAGGAACCCGGCCACCAGGTCGACCCCGTCGATGTCCCCCGCCGAGGTGGTGGCCTGGACCGGGCCCTTGGTCCGGGTCAGGTCGACGTCGCCCGCGCCGGTCTGGACCTCCACCATCCCGGCCATGTCGGTCACTTGCACCGAGCCCCGCTCGGTGCGGATCCGGATCGGAACGGCAGCCGGCACCTCCAGCCGGTAGTTCACCCGGCATCCCAGCGTGATCAGGGCCTCGCACGCCGCCTCGATCCGCAGCACGCCGTCGACGAGGACCTCACTGGCCTCCGGCGCACCTCGCAGGTAGCGCCGCGTCCGGTCGATCCTGGCCTCGTTGCCGACCCCGGGCAGGATCTCCACCCGGCCGGCCTCCACGTCGACCTCCACGCTCCGGATGGGACCGGGCTGGGCGGTGACGGTCCGGTCCTCGACCGGCGCGAAGGCGGCCACCACGGCGACGATCACTCCGGCCATGCCGACGAGCAGGACGAGCACCATGACCAGCCTCCTCATTGCTGGATCCTGGCCTCGTCGGCGTCGAGGCGTTCGCCGAAGCGCTGCAGCTGCCGGGCGACGGGGGCCGGCCCGGCGCCGCCGGCCGTCGTCCTCCTCGTCACCGCCGCCCCCGGCTCCAACAGGGCGGCAGCATCGGGGCCCAGCCGGGGATGGGCGGCCACCAGCTCGGCCAGCGTGGCAGTGGCGCCCTCCTCGGACGCGGCCCGCACCAGGCCGGCGACCACGTGATGGGCGTCCCGGAACGGCATGCCGGCCGCCACCAGCCACTCGGCCAGGTCGACGGCGGCCGCCGCCGCTTCCGGGGAGTCGGCTGCGGCCGCCATGCGGCCGGCGTCGAACGTGGCCGTTCCCAGGAGGCCGGCGACGGCCATCAGACCGAGGTTCACCTGCTCGACCGCATCGAACAGCGGCTCCTTGTCCTCCTGCAGGTCCCGGTTGTAGGCGAGAGGCAGGCCCTTGAGGGTGACGAGCATCCCGGTCAGGTGGCCGATGAGCCGCCCGGACTTGCCCCGGGCCAGCTCGGCCACGTCGGGGTTCTTCTTCTGGGGCAGCATGGAGCTGCCAGTGGCCCAGGCGTCGTGGAGGCGGAGGAAGCCGAACTCGGCGCTGGACCACAGCACCACCTCCTCGCCCATACGGGAGAGGTGCACGCCGAGCAGGGCCAGGTCGAACAGGGCCTCGGCCACGAAGTCACGGTCGCTCACCGCGTCCAGGGAGTTGTCGAAGGCGGCGGCGAAGCCGAGGTCGGCGGCGGTGGCGACCGGGTCGAGAGGGAGCGACGAGCCGGCCAGGGCGCCGGCCCCCAGCGGCGACACGTCGAGGCGCCGGCGGGTGTCGAGCAGGCGGTCGACGTCGCGGGCCAGGGCCCAGCCGTGGGCCAACAGGTGGTGGGCGAGGAGGACGGGCTGGGCCCGCTGCAGGTGGGTGTAGCCGGGCAGGTAGATGCCCTCCTCGGCCGCCGTCCGGGCCCGCTGGTGCAGGACTCGTTGGAGGGCGACGACCCGCGCCGCCACGCCGGCCAGCTCCCGCTTGGCCCACAGCCGCAGGTCGGTGGCCACCTGGTCGTTGCGGCTGCGGCCGGTGTGGAGCCGGGCGCCGGCCAGCCCGGCCAGCTCGGTGACCCGCCGCTCGACCGCGGTGTGGACATCCTCGTCGGTTGCCGCGAACTCGAACGCCCCCGAGGCCAGCTCCCGATCAACCGTGTCGAGCGCAGCCAGGAGGCCGGCGGTGTCGGCCTCCGTCAGCAGGCCGGCCCGGCCCAGGCCCCGCACGTGGGCCCGGGATCCGGCCACGTCGTCGGCCGCCAACCGCCGGTCGACGTCGAGGCTGGCGGTGAACGCCCAGAGCTCCTCAGCCGGGCCGCCGGCCAGCCGGGCCTGCCACAGCGTCATCTGGACCGGCCTTCCGGGCCGCTCAGCGTCACGCGCTCACGAGCCCTGGCCGCCGGGACGGGACTGGCGGGCGGCCCAGGTCTGGATGCCCAGGCCGAACAGGCGGACGAAGCCCTCGGCGTCCTGGTGGCGGAAGGCGTCGGCTGCGTCGTAGGTGGCCAGCCGGTACTCGTACAGCCCGACGTCGCTGCGCCGGCCGGCCACCCAGCACCCCCCCGGCTCGCACCGCAGGCGGACCTCGCCGGTGACGTAGCGCTGGGTCTCGGCGACGAAGGCGTCGAGGGCGGCCTTCAGGGGCGAGAACCACAGGCCGTCGTACACCAGCTCGGCCCAGCGCGGCTCGAGGCGGGCCTTCTCGTGAAAGACGTCACGCTCCAGGGTCAGGCCCTCCAGGTCGGCGTGGGCCAGAAGCAGGGCCAGGGCGCCCGGGCACTCGTACACCTCCCGGCTCTTGATGCCGACCCGCCGGCTCTCGATCATGTCGACCCGTCCCCAGCCGAAGGAGCCGGCGATGGAGCCGACGTGGCCGACCAGCTCGTGCAGCGGCATGGGCTGGCCGTCGACCGCCACGGGGATTCCCTCCTCGAACGCCACCACGATCTCCACCGGCGCGGTGGCCGTACGGCGGGTGAGGGTGAAGATGTCCTCGGGCGGCGCCTCCCACGGGTCCTCCAGCACGCCGCACTCGATGGCCTTGCCCCACAGGTTCTCGTCGATCGAGTAGGGGCTGGCCCGGGTGACGTTGACCGGGATGTCCCAGCGGGCGGCGTAGTCGATCGAGTCCTCCCGGGTGAGCCCCCACATGCGGACGGGGGCGAGCACGTCGAGGTCGGGGGCCAGGGCCCGGACCGAGACCTCGAACCGGACCTGGTCGTTGCCCTTGCCCGTGCAGCCGTGGGCCACGGCGTCGGCCCCGTACGCCCGGGCCGCCTCCACCAGGTGGCGGACGATCACCGGCCGGGACAGCGAGGACACCAGCGGGTACCGCCCCTCGTACAGGGCGTTGGCCCGCAGGGCGGGGGCGACGAAGTCCCTGGCGTACTCCGCCCGGCAGTCGACGACGACCACCTCCACCGCGCCGGCCGCCAGGGCCCGCTCCTTGAGCAGGCCGAAGTCACCCCCCTGGCCGACGTCGACGGCCACGGCGATCACCTCGACCCCCCATTCCTCGGCCATCCAGCGCACGGCCACCGACGTGTCCAGGCCGCCGCTGTAGGCCAGCACCACTCTCTTTGCCATGTCGTCCGTCTCCTCCTAAAGCCCGGCCAATTCGGACAGCCGCCGGGCCACCTTTTCTCCGCCCACCCGCTCGCTCGTCACCACGAGGACCGTGTCGTCGCCGGCCACCGTGCCCAGGATGTCGGCCAGGCCGGCCCGGTCGATGGCCGAGCCCACCACGTGGGCCGACCCGGGCGGGGTGCGCAACACGACCAGGTTGGCCGAGTGGGCCACCTCCACCAGCCACTCGCCCAGCACCCGCCGGAGATGGCTCTCGGGCGCCACCCGGTCCTTGGGCAGCTCGGGGATGGCGTAGACCGTCTCGCCCCCGGCCATCCGCACCTTGACCGCGCCCAGCTCCTCCAGGTCGCGCGACACGGTGACCTGGCTGGCCACCACGCCGTCGGCCGCCAGCAGCTCCACCAGCTGGTCCTGGCTGGTCACCGCGTGGTCCTCGAGGATCCGGGCGACGCGGTGCTGCCGCTGCGGTTTCGCCAGCCTCACGGCTGGCTCCAGTGCTGGTCGGGCGCCGCCTCCCGGGCGGCGCGTGCCAGCCTCACGGCTGGCTCCAGTGCTGGTCGGGCGCCGCCTCCCGGGCGGCGCGTGCCAGCCTCACGGCCGAGCTCCGGCGAGTCTGGGCGATCCGGGGCGGTAGAGCGCCGCGAAGTGACCAAACCCCGAGCGGATCACTGGCTGAGCAGCCACAGGATGAGGCCCCGCTGGGCGTGCATGCGGTTCGCCGCCTGCTGCCACACCGCGCTCTGGGGACCGTCGATGACCGAGCCGGCCACCTCCTCGCCCCGGTGGGCCGGAAGGCAGTGCAGGAACACGGCATCGGGGGCGGCACGGCCCATCAGGTCGTCGTCCACCGTGAAGCCGGCGAAGTCCCGGCGGCGGGCCTCGGCCTCCTCTTCCTGGCCCATCGACGCCCAGACGTCGGTGTAGACGGCGTCGGCGGCGGCAACGGCATGCGCAGGGTCCTGCGTCAGGTCGGTCACCCCGTCGGCCGGCGGCTCGTACCCGGACGGAGTCGCCACCCGCATGCGGATCCCGGCCCGGCCGGCGGCCAGCATCAGCGAGCGGCAGACGTTGTTCCCGTCGCCCACGTAGGCGAGCGTCCGACCGTCCAGCGACCCGAGCCGCTGGCGCAGGGTGAGCAGGTCGCCCAGGGCCTGGAGGGGGTGGGCATCGTCGGAGAGCAGGTTGACGAGGGGGACGGACGAGGCGGCGGCCATCCGCTCCAGCTTGGCGTGCTCGAAGACCCGCGCCCCCACCAGGGCGCAGTAGCCGGAGAAGACGCGGGCCAGGTCCTCGGCCGGCTCCCGGGTGTCGATCCCCACCTCCTCGCCCCGCAGGCTCACCGGGTGCCCGCCCAACTGCACCACGGCCATCTCCATCGACAGCCGGGTGCGGTTGGACGGCTTCTCGAACAGCAGGGCCGCGCCCCTGCCGGCCAGGACCGGGGGCGGGTCGGCCTGCTCGGCCAGGTCGAGGACGGTGGCCAGTTCGTCCGGCGACAGGTCGTCGACGTCGAGGAGGTGCCTCACCACGCCAGGCCTCCACCTGAGAGGCAGCCGTCGAGCACGGCCAGGGCCTCGTCGATCTCCTCGTCGGTGACCAGGAGCGACGGGGCCAGGCGGACGGCGGTCGGCGTCACCGCGTTGACCACCAGCCCCCGGTCGAGGGCCGCGGTCGCCACCTCCCGGGCCGGGCGGTCGGACAGCTCGGCGGCGAGGAGGAGTCCCCGGCCCCGCACCGAGGTGACGCCGGGCAGGGCGGACAACCCCTCGGCCAGGCGGGCCCCCGCCCGGGCCGCCCGGGCCGGGACGTCCTCGGCCTCCATGACGGCCAGGGTGGCCCGGGCCGCGGCCGTGGCCAGGGGCTGGCCCCCGAACGTCGACCCGTGGTCGCCGGGCACGAAGGCCGAGGCCACCTCCGTCCGTGCCCAGCACGCCCCGATGGGCATGCCGTTGCCCAGGGCCTTGGCCAGGGTCACCACGTCGGGCCGGATGCCCTCGTGCTGGAAGCCGAACCACTCGCCGGTGCGCCCCAGCCCGGTCTGCACCTCGTCCAGGATGAGGAGCACGTCCCGCTCGTCGCAGAGCCGCCGCACCTCGCCCAGCCACCCCTTGGGCGGGACGTTGACCCCGCCCTCGCCCTGGATGGGCTCGAGCAGCACGGCGGCCACGACCCGAGGGTCGACGGCGGCGTCCATGGCGTCGATGTCGCCCAGGGCGACGTGGCGGAACCCCTCGGGCAGGGGCTGGAAGGCCTCGTGCTTGGCCGGCTGGCCGGTGGCGGCCAGGGCGGCGAGCGTCCGGCCGTGGAAGGAGCCGTAGGTGCTCACCACCGCGTAGCGACCGGGACCGCTCCACTTCCGGGCCAGCTTGATGGCGCACTCGTTGGCCTCGGCCCCCGAGTTGGCGAAGAACACCTGCCCGGCGGGCCCGCCTTCCGGGCCAGCCCCCCTGCCACCGCGCAACAGCCGGTCGAGGGTCTCGGCCACCTCGGGTCCGACGGTGGTGGCGTACAGGTTGCTGACGTGCAGCAGCGTCCGGGCCTGGGCGGCGATGGCGTCGGCGACCGCGGGGTGGGCGTGGCCCAGGGACGTCACGGCCAGGCCCCCGAGGAAGTCCAGGTAGACCTTGCCGTCGGCGTCCCACAGGCGGCTGCCCTGGCCCCGGACGAACGTCACCGGCTGGGGCGGGTAGTTGGGCATGAGGAAGCTCATGCGGTCACCATGGTGCCGATGCCGTCGCGCGTGAGCATCTCCAGCAGGAGGGCGTGGGGCACCCGGCCGTCGAGGATGTGGGCGTGGGCCACGCCGTTGCGCACGGCCCGGGCGCACGACCGGATCTTGGGGATCATCCCGCCGGTCAGCGCCTCCTCGTCGATCAGCTTCTCCATCTCGTCGGCCGAGGCGGTGGTGACGAGGCTGTCGGGATCGGACAGGTCGCGGAGCACGCCCACCACGTCGGTCAGGTACACCAGCTTCTCGGCCCGCAGAGCTTCAGCCACGGCGCCGGCGGCGGTGTCGGCGTTGATGTTGTAGGCCTGCCCTTCCAGGTCGGTGCCGATGGTAGCGACGACGGGCACGAGGTCCTCGGCCAGCAGTCGCTCGAGGATGCCCGGGTTGACCGCGTCCACGTTGCCCACGTACCCGAGGTCGGGATGGCGTGGCGACGCGGTGATCAGCCCGGCGTCCTCTCCCGACAGGCCCACAGCCACCGGCTCGTGGACGTTGATGGCCGAGACGATGTCGCGGTTGACCTTGCCGACCAGCACCATGCGGGCCACGTCGAGGGTCTCGGCGTCGGTGACCCGCAGCCCGTCGCGGAACTCGGGCTCCATGCCCAGGCGCCTCATGAGGCCGCCGATCTGCGGTCCGCCGCCGTGGACGACGACCGGGCGCATGCCGACCGAGCGCATGAGCACCACGTCCTGGGCGAACAGGCTGGACAGGTCGGGATCGGTCATGGCCGCCCCGCCGTACTTCACCACCACGACCCGGCCGCGGAAGCGCTGGATGTACGGCAGGGCCTCGACCAGGACGTCGGCCTTGGACCGAGGCTCCGCGCCGCTCATGAGGTCCTCATGTTCTCGGCGATGTACTCGGGCGTCAGGTCGGTGGTGGTGATGACGCCCGCGCCGTCCCCGAGCCCGAGGTCGGCGGTGATCTCGACCTCCCGGCCCGACAGGGCGGCCTTGGCCGCGCCGGCGTCATGCGGCTCCGCCACGCCGTCCCGGCACACCTCGACGTTCCCGTAGGCGATGGAGATCCGGTCCGGGTCGAAGGCCACGCCCGCACTGCCCAGCTCGCTGATGATGCGACCCCAGTAGGGGTCGGCGCCGTAGAGCGAGCACTGCACGAGCTGGCTCTCGGCCACCTTCCGGGCGGCCTGCCGGGCGTCCGAGTCGGACGCCGCCCCCTTGACCCGGATCCGGGCCCGCTTGGTGGCCCCCTCGGCCCCGTCGGCCATGAGGGTGGCCAGCTCGGTGCACACGTCGGCCATCACCGCGGCGAGACCCGGCTGGGCGCCGGCGGCCCCGCCGGCCAGGGCGATGACCGTGTCGTTGGTTGACGTGGCCCCGTCCACGGTGAGGGCGTTGAAGGAGTCGGCCACCGCGGCGCGGAGGGCGGCCCGGAGCTCCGCCGGCGACGCCTCGGCGTCGGTGGTCAGTACGGCCAGCATGGTGGCCATGTTCGGGGCGAGCATGGCCGCCCCCTTGGCGATGCCGCCCACGACAAAGCCGTCGCCCCGGTGGAGGACGTCCTTGGGGCTGACGTCGGTGGTCATCATGGCGACCGCGGCGTCCGGGAGGCCCCGTCCGTGGCGGGCGGCGACCAGCGGGCCGATGCCCCCTTCCACCGCGGCGAACGGCAGGGGGATGCCGATCAGCCCGGTCGAGCAGACCAGCACCTCCTCGGGCCGGCAGCCCAGCCCCTCGGCCACCAGGGCGCACATGCCCTCGGCATGCTCCCTGCCTGACGCGCCGGTGGCGGCGTTGGCGTTGCCGCTGTTCACGATCACGGCAGACGCGTAGCCCCCGGTGGCCTCGAGGTGGGCCCGGCTGACCTGGACCGGCGCGGCCGGGGCCAGGTTGGACGTGAACACGGCCGCGGCGGGGACCGGCCGGCCGTCGGCCGTGGCCACCAGGGCCAGGTCGGGCACCCCGCTCTCCTTGATCCCGCACGCCACGCCGGAGGCGACGAAGCCCTGGACGCCGCTCACGGGCGTGCTCCGCTCACGGGTACACGCCGATCGCCGACAGCCCGGTGGTCTCCTCGAGACCGAGCAGGATGTTGGCGCACTGCACGGCCTGCCCCGAGGCCCCCTTGACCAGGTTGTCGAGGGCGGCCAGCACGAGGATCCAGCCGGTACGGGTGTCGTAGCGGGCGGTGAGGTGGACGGCGTTCGACCCCCACGTGGCCTTTGTCGACGGGCTGGTGGGCGACACGACGACGAACGGCTCACCGGCGTAGGCGTCCTCCAGCAGGCCCAGCACCTCTTCCGGGGCGATCGACGTCGCCGCCGCCGGGCGGGCGTAACATGTGGCCAGGATGCCCCGGGTCATGGGGGCCAGGTGGGGGGTGAACAGCAGGGTGGCGCCCACCGACTGCTCCATCTCCGGTGTGTGGCGGTGGTCGAGGAGGCCGTAGGCGGTGAAGTCCTCGTTGGCGGTGCCGAAGTGGGTGGCGTGCTTGAGGGCCCGCCCCGCCCCCGAGATGCCGCTGGCCGCGTCGACCACGATGCCCGTGGTCTCGATCAGACCGGCCCGGGTGAGCGGGGCCAGGGCCAGGGCGGCGGCCGTGGGGTAGCAACCGGCGGAGGCCACGGCGTCGGCCTTGGCGATGTCGTCCCGGTACAGCTCGGGCAGCCCGTAGGCGAACCGTCCGACCAGCTCGGGGGCGACGTGGGCCTCGCCGTACCAGCGTTCGTAGACCCCCGGGTCGCGCAGGCGGAAGTCGGCGCCCAGGTCGACGACCTTCGGGCCGGCGCCCAGCAGCTCGGGCATCAGCCGCTGGGACGCGCCGTGGGGCAGGGCGAGAAAGACCAGGTCGACGCCGGCGGCCATGCCCGGTTCGAAGCTCTCGAACGCCAACCCGGGATACGCGGCGGCCAGGCTCGGATAGAGGGCGCCGACTAGTGTTCCGGCCTGGGTGTCACCCGTCGCCCACGCCACCTCCAGGTCGGGATGGGAGAGGCAGAGGCGAAGGAGCTCGGCGCCCGCATAGCCGGACGCACCGACGACCCCTACTCGAAACACGGATCGAGCATACACAATGGTGAATAGTTATTCAAACCGGTGGTGGCGAGCGGCGGCGGGTGTGGCCATGGCGGTGATGGCCGGTGCCTGTGGCGGCGACTCCGACGAGGCCACGCCCACCAACAAGGCCGACTGGCAGGAGGAGTTCGGCACCGCCATCTCCGTGGTGAGCGACGACATCGACCGGTCGAACCAGGCCCTCAACGCGGGGGAACGGGCGGTCCTGCTCTCCACGTGTACCCAGCTGCAGGAGGAGCTGGGCGACGCTCGCGACGCCCTTCCCGTGCCCGAGCCCACCGTGGACTCCGCGCTCCGTGGCGCGCTGGACGCCACCGAGGTCGCCGCCCGGACCTGCGTCGACGGGGCGCGCATCGCCGGCGAGGCCCACAGGATCGAGCAGGCCCAACGGGAGATGCAGACGGCCCGGCAGCGCTTCGACGAGGCCCAGCGGGCAATCGACGTCTGGCAGTAGGGCTCAGGGTCCCCCGCGGCGCAGCAGCCACCCGAAGGTCGGGCGTGGCGGGGGCGGCACGGGCCCCGTCCGGCCGTCGCCCCGTCGCCGGCGCAGCTCGAGGCGCAGGCTCTCCTCGCCCTTGCGCATGGCCCACCGGTGGTTGGCCTCGAAGGCCGGCTTGAGCAACCACGCCAGCCGGCGGAGGAGCGGCTTGGTGGCCGAGATGCGCCAGTCGTAGGTGATCCGCACCTCGGGCCCGTCCGGGGTGAAGGTCCACCGGCCCGTTCCCTCGAGGTCACCGGTGGCCTCGAGGGCGAATCCGTTGCCGGTGATCGGCTCGGTGATGCGCAGCGTCCACTTCAACGTGTAGGGGAGCCAGCCCTTGGTGTGCAGGTCGAGGACCCGCCCCACGCCGCCCGGGCCTCCCGGGTCCCGCTGGTCGACCCGCAGGTACACCGACGGCCACCAGCGGGGCAGCGACGCGGCGTCGCCCAGGATCTCCTTGACCTCGTCTACGGTCCCCGCCACCCGCCACTCGGTGAAGAACTCGTAGTCGCTGCTCATGTCGGCCCCGGGATCAGCCTCGCAGACGGGCGGGATGGGCGGCGGTCACCGCGTCGATGCAGCGCAGGCGGAGGGCGGTGAGGTCCTCCTCGGTGAGCGTGTGGTCGAGGGAGGAGAAGCGCAGGCGCCAGGCCAGGCTCCGGGCGCCGTCGAGCTGCGGGCTGCGGAACACGTCGAACAGCTCGATGCTCTCCAGCACGTCGCCGGCCGCCCGGGCCAACGTCCGCTCGACCTCGCCCGCCGGCGTGCCGTCGTCGACCACGAAGGCCAGGTCGATGTCGGCCGAGGGGAAGCGGCTGACCGGGCGGTAGGTGGCGGGGCGGCGCGGAGAGGCGAGGAGCAGGCCCAGGTCGACCTCGAACCAGCCCACCCGCCCCTCGATGTCGTGGGCGGCCAGCACCTCGGGATCGATCTCGCCGATGGCGCCGGCCACCCGGCCTCCGGTGAGGAGCCGGGCGCTGCGGGTCGGGTGAAGGCCGGGCACGGCGGCCGCCTCCAGCGACACGTCGGCCAGCCGGAGGCTGGCCGTGAGGACGTCCCAGATCCGCACCGCGTCCTCGGCGCCGCGCTGGCCCAGGGCCACGGCCAGGTGCTCCGGCTCCACCGGCAGCTGAGATCCACCCTCGGGGGGCAGGAAGACGTGGCCCACCTCGAACAGCGCCGCGTCGGGGTGGCGGTGGCCGGCGTTGGTGGCGACGGCCTGCAGCAGCCCCGGCCGCAGGGAGGGGCGCAGGATCGACTCCTCGGCGGCGAGTGGGTTCTCGACCTCGACCGCCTCGGGGGCCAGCCCGGCGCGGGAGAGGTCGTCGGGCGCCAGGAACGACGTGGCCCACGCCTCGGACAGCCCCGCTCCGACGAGGACCTCCCGCACCTGGCGGCGGTCGCGCTGGTAGGGAGTGAGGCCCCCGACCTGGACGATGGCCGGCATGGTGCGCGCCACGTTGGTGTAGCCGTGGTGGCGGGCCACCTCCTCGATGACGTCGATCTCCCGCTCGCTGTCCGGCCGCCACGACGGGATGTCGACCAGGAAGCCACCGTCGCCCGTCGGCGTGCACCGGAAGCCGATGGGCTGCAGGTAGCCGGAGACGTCGGCCGGCGTCAGCTCCGTTCCCAGGATGGCGTTGACCCGGCTGGTGCGGACGGAGACCCGGGCCGGCCGGGGCAGTTCGGCGTGCACGTCGACCGTGCCGCCCGCCACCTCCGCCCCGGCCACGTCGGCCGCCAGCTGGCAGAAGCGGGCCACGGCCCGGGAGATGCCCTCGGGGTCGACGCCGCGCTCGAACCGGACCGAGGCCTCGGTGCGCAGGCCCAGCCGCTTCGACGTGCGGGAGATGGCGACCGGGTCGAACCAGGCCGCCTCCAGGGCCACGGTGGTGGTGCCCGGCGAGATCTCGCTCGACGCCCCGCCCATGACCCCGCCGATACCCACCGCGTTCCCCTCGGCGTCGCAGATCAGGCAGTCCTCGGGACCGACGGCGCGCTCGACGTCGTCGAGGGTGACGAGGGTCTCGTTCTCACGGGCCCGGCGCACAAGCAGGCCCCGACCGGGAAGCCGGTCGAGGTCGTAGGGGTGGTTGGGCTGGCCCAGCTCGAGCATCACGTAGTTCGACACGTCGACCACGTTGTTGATGGGCCGCATGCCGGCCAGCGCCAGCCGGCTGGCCATCCACTGCGGGGACGGTCCCACCGACACGCCGGTCAGCACCGTGGCGGTGAACCGCGGGCACAGGTCGGGCGACTCGACCACCACCGTCACCAGGCCGTCCGCGCCGCCGGCCACCGGGGGCGGGTCGGGGATCGAGAACGGCACCCCCATGTGGGCGGCCAGGTCGCGGGCCACGCCGGCCACCGACAGGGCGTCGGGCCGGTTCGGGGTGACGTCGAGGTCGAACACCACGTCGGTCGCGATACCCAGGGCCTCGGTGAGCGGGGTCCCGGGGACCAGATCGGCCTCCAGGAGCATGATGCCCTCGCCGTCGACGCTCAGGCCCAGCTCGGCGCCCGAGCAGAGCATCCCGTTCGACCACTCGCCCCGGACGTTGCGCCGGCCGATCTGCATCCCTCCGGGCAGGCGGGCCCCGACCGGTGCGAGGGGCACCACGTCGCCGGCGCCGAAATTGAACGCCCCGCACACGATCTGGAGGTCGCGGCCGCCGCCGGCGTCGACGTCGACCACCTGCACCTTGTCGGCGTTGGGATGGGGCCGGGTGGCCAGGACCTTGGCCACCACGATGTCGCCCAGCCCCTCCCCCACCGCCTCCATGCCCTCCACCACCAGCCCCAGCCCCGAGAGCGCGGCCGCCAGCTCCGCCGGCGCGGCGGGGAAGGGCGCGAAGTCAGACAGCCAGGAAAGGGG